>JAZOQS010000067.1:0-4307 GCA_045656205.1 Clostridia bacterium
CAGGGTACTCCCCTGTCAGGAAGTTATAATCCACGGCAAGGAGGATATTTTTGGCGTAGTTGGCGCCAAGCCCCCTCATATTTTATCTAAAGAAGATATGAAAAAAGGCATAAAGCTTGACGATTTGCTTATTGATACAGGTCTTTCAGATGAAAAATTAAAGGAACTTGTTGCTGTCGGCACTCCCATTTCGGTAAAATCAAAACATACCCTTTTGGGCAAAGACAAATTCTGCGGCGGCGGACTTGATGACCGCGCCGGAATATATACCCATCTTATGGCAATAGAAGAACTTAAAAATTCTGAGCTTAGTGCAGACATTTGTGTTGTTGCAAGTCATTCTGAGGAAATTGGCAGATTTGGTGCAAAAATTGTAGCCGAACGCTTAAATCCTGACCTTGCAATTGTTGTTGACGTAACTCACGGGGACACTCCCGACGGAGATAAATCCAAAACCTGTGTGCTCGGCAAAGGGCCTGCGGTTTGTCTCGGACCTAATTTAAACAGAAACTACACGTACCTTTTATTAAATGCTTTGGAAGATAACAAAATAGAGTATCAGACCGAGCTTGAAACGGGTGATACCGGCACAAACGCCTGGGATATTCAGGTCAGCGCGTGCGGAATTCCATGTGTGCTGTTATCCGTTCCCCTCCGGTATATGCATACTACAATTGAAACTCTTTCTATTTCTGACCTTAAGTCTTCAGCAAAAGGAATTGCAGCCTTTATAAAATCTGTTTTCGGAGGTGGAGACAATGCTTAAAGTTTTAACTTCTTTACCCGGTGTTTCAAGCTGGGAGGATGATGTTTTAAATTTTATAGAAAATGAGGTCCGCCCATACGCCGATGTTATAAAAAGAGACAAAATGGGAAATCTTCTCGTCTTTAAAAAAGGCAGAAAGCATGACAAAACGCTTATGTTTGCAGCCCATACCGACGAGGTTGGATTTTTGGTCAGTTCCGTTACCGATGACGGATACATCAAATTTTCCTCCATTGGCATTGACTCAAGGATACTGCTTGGGCTCCGCGTTTTAATCGGAAAGGATAAAATCCCCGGTGTTATCGGGATAAAAGCAGTTCACCTGACAACAGCCGAAGAACGTAAAAAAGCAGTGGAAGAAAAGGATATGTATATTGATATAGGTGCATCCTCCAAAGAGGAAGCGGATGAACTTGTTAAAAAAGGTGATTTTATCTCATTTGACAGTGACTTTACCGAGTTTGGCGATGCTAAAATCAAGGCAAAAGCTCTTGATGACAGAGCCGGATGTGCCGCTCTTATAAATCTTATAAAGGAAGCAGATTTTGAGTATGACAGTTGGTGTGCTTTCACTGTCCAGGAGGAAGTTGGACTTCGTGGAGGCAGGATTGCAGCAAAAACCATTCTTCCCGACATTTTCGTTGCTCTTGAATCTACCACCTGTTCGGACATTCCTGATATGGAAAAAGGCAAAAATGTTACTAAAATGGGAAAGGGCGTTGCTCTTTCCTATATGGATGGCGGATTTATGGCGGACAGAAATCTGGTAAGCCGGCTTGTAAAACTGGCAGAGAAAAAAAACATTCCTTGTCAGCTTAAAAGCTTCGCGTCCGGCGGAAATGAAGTCCGTGCCGCACAAACAGCCGGACGTGGCGTGATTTCCGCTGCACTGTCTGTCCCTTGCAGATATCTTCACTCTCCAATTTCGGTAATTGACAAATCGGATTATGAAAGTATGTATGCCCTCGCAAAGGAAATGTGCGAAAATTTAAGTCAGTTGGAGGTATTTTAATATGGAACTTCTTAAAAAACTTACAGATACATTCGGGGTTTCAGGCTCGGAAACCAAAATAACCGATATTATAAAATCGGAACTTAACGGGCTTGGAGAAATAACCATTTCCCCTATTGGCAATCTTACCCTCCACATTCCCGGTCCCGGCAAAAAGGTCCTTTTCGCCGCGCATATGGATGAAATTGGTGTGATGGTGAGATTTATTGATGATAACGGATTTGTTTACATTTCTGCTGTCGGCGGTCTTGACCCCGCTACAATATTAAACACAAGAGTTCGTTTTGAAAACGGTGTTTGCGGCGTTTTATCAGCAAGTGAGAAAAAGGAAATAAAAGACCTTAAAATTACTGATATGTTTATTGATATCGGCGCAAAAGACAAAGCGGATGCTTTAGAAAAACTTTCTCTCGGCATGTGCGGAAAATTCGAGTCCGCTTTTGAAGTTGCACAGGACACTATTATCTCCCGCTCACTCGACAACAGAGCCGGTTGCTGGGCACTTATAAAAGCTGCAAAAAAACTGCGTGATGCTGATTGCGATGTGTATATGGTTTTCACTGCACAGGAAGAAATCGGTCTTCGCGGTGCGGCTACAGCGGCATATGATATTTGCCCCGACTATGCAATTGCAGTTGATGTTACCGACACGGGTGACACTCCCGACTGTGAAAAAATGGCAGTAAAACTCGGCGCCGGTCCTTGTGTAAAAATAATGGACAGGGGAATTGTGACAAATTACGAGGTGCGTGATATTATTGAAGCTGCCGCAAAAGATGCCGGCATTACCGTTCAGCAGGAAATATTAACTGCCGGTACGACTGATGCAGCATATCTTCAGTACTCCTGCGGCGGCATAAAAACAGGTGCTGTTTCCCTGCCTGTCCGCTATATTCACACACCGAACGAAATGGCAAATCTGCAAGATTTACAAAATTGTGTTGAGCTTATTTGTGCAATATGCAAAAAAATTATGTAACGTAAGAAAAAGGATTGACAAACGTCAAAAAACATAGTAAAATATCAAATACACGCGTTTTATGCCCGACCGGAGTTGGTTAATATTCAACTCCGGTTTATTTGACGCTTTTTTGGAGGCAAATATGAAATTATGCTTTATCGGCGGCGGTAATATGGCCTCCGCAATTTTAAAAGGAATAATAAAAAGCGGATTTTCATCTGCATCAGATATTACGGTCAGTGATATGTCTGCCGAAAAGCTTGCAGACTTTAGTTCTTTGGGTGTTAATACCACCTCAAACAACGTAAGTGCCGCAGAAAATGCCGACGTTATCATTTTTGCCGTTAAACCTGATGTTTTGAGAAAAATTCTTCCGGATTTTTCAGTTTTTGAAGATAAGCTTTTTATTTCAATTGCTGCGGGCGTGAAATTAAGCGAGCTTAAAAATGCCCTTGGCGAAAATTCATCTGTAATCAGAGTTATGCCCAATACTCCCGCTCTTGCCGGCGAAGGAATGACTGTGATTTGCGAGTCAGGTGTATCCGAATCGTATATGAGTTTTGCCGAAAAACTGTTTTCAACAGTCGGTAAAACAATTATATTAAATGAAAAGTATATTGATGCGGTTACCGCTGTTTCCGGTTCAGGTCCGGCTTATATATATATGGTAATTGAAGCTATTGCAGACGGTGGCGTACTTTGCGGTCTTCCACGCGATGTGGCTTACACCCTCGCCGCTCAGACAGTTCTGGGTTCTGCCAAAATGGTGATTGAAACAGGCGAACATCCCGGTGTACTTAAAGATCGCGTGTGTTCTCCCGGCGGAACTACAATTGAGGCTGTATATTCACTCGAACAGAGTGACATCCGCGGTGCATTTATAGAAGCTGTAAAAAAATGCGCCGATAAATCTAAATCCATGTAATTTAAAATTTCTTCGCAGAATATAATTTAAAGAATATTTATCTGCGGAGGAGTTATGAAAAAATCATATGATAAAAGGACAGGTTTTCTCCTGCCTTACATATTTATATTGATGTTTTTATCCGGAGTTATTGCCGGTGCATCAGCAGCATTTTTCCATCAGGGAGAAATAACACTTTATTCTTCCGGCTTAGGAACAATGTCAGTATTTATGGTCTCATTCAAATCTTTTTTAAAGCCCTGTATGATTATCTGGGTATCAGGGTTTACGGGATTTTCCGCTTATCTTTCCTCTTTTGCTCTGGCGTATCGCGGAGGGATTTTCGGATTTGTGGTTTGTATGATCTATAAAACATTCGGTCTGCCGGGAGGAATAATAAAGGCGCTTGTTGCAAGCTTGCCACAGAATATAATATATTTTCCGTTTTTGTTGTTTTTAAGTCTTGCGGCTGCCTGTTTTAAAAGAAAAAAAACCGCAGGATATATATTAATGCTTGCACTGGCCATTTTCGTTTGTGCCCTATCGGCACTTGTTGATGCATGCATTACATCAAAGCTAATCAGTTTTACTTTTTGACAAAGGAGGTGACAGCCGTGCTGTACGTCGAAGATTTCGCAGGATACCTGAAAAAAAGCAAAAATTC
>JAZOQS010000068.1:0-10946 GCA_045656205.1 Clostridia bacterium
GACCGTGCCGTTGTTAACGCGGCTCTTGAAAAAAGTCAGCAGACAGGCGGTCCCGCAGTTGCACTTCAGCTCCCCGACGGTCGTATGGTAACAGGAAAAACTTCCGCACTTTTAGGTGCTTCGGCAGCTCTGATGCTCAACGCTCTTAAAATTCTTGCAGGAATTGACGATGAAACACTTCTTATATCTTCATCGGCAATCAAGCCTATCCAGAAACTTAAAATAAATCATATGGGCAACCACAATCCCAGACTTCATTCGGATGAAATTTTAATTGCTCTTGCCATCTGTGCCGCAACCGACGAAAAAGCTGCACTTGCCATGGAACAGCTTTCAAAACTTCGTGGCAGCGAAGCACATTCATCCGTTATACTGTCGGGCGTGGATGAAAATGTATTTAAAAAACTGGGCATCAACTTAACATATGAACCCCAGTATCAGACAAAAAAATTATATCACGCAAAATAATTGTAATAAAAAAAGCAGGTTTTTAATGCCTGCTTTTTTTATTTTATAAATTAAACATTTTTGCAAAATTTTTATAAAGTATTTTCTCGTTTTCGCTTTCTGAAAGACCGAGAGAATACAATCTTTCTATTTCTTCTTCAGGATTCCACATAGGAAAATCGGTGCCGAAGAAAAACTTATCCACTCCGAATTTCTCTATGAGTCCAAGTGCCATATTTTTATCAATCACGGTAAGCGAGCTTGATGTATCAAAATAAAGATTTTCGTTGGGCTCAAGGGTTGCTACCCTGTCCCAGCATCTGTATCCGCCGAAATGAGCGGCAAACACCACAAGATCCGGAACCTTTCTCATCAGTATTTTAAGTCTGTCGGGCGAAGAATAATCATATCTGTTGTCCCCCATATGGAAAAGCACGGGCAGATTATTCTTTGCAATCTCACGGTAGAAATCAATTGATTTTTCATTATCAATATCAACCTTTTGAAAATCCGAATGAATCTTCACACCGCGAAGACCGAGCGATTTTGCATGAGCAATTTCGTCCTTATAATCAGGCATAAGCGGATGAAGTGCCGCAAATCCCAGAAACTTGGGCTGCTTTTTGCATTCTGCGGCAACAAACTCATTTATATTAAACGCCTGTTCGGGAGTTACCGCCGAAGAGCAGACAAGATATTTTGACACACCGATCTTGTCCCCTGCCGTTAAAAGATTCTGGGCACTTGCATCGGCAAACATTTCCGTTTCATAAAAACTGCCTATTGAACCGGTTGCCTTTGCTGCAATCTTTGCAGGGAAAATATGTGAATGTGCGTCGGCAATTTTCATTTTTCTCACCTCATAAATCAAAGCCGCCTGATGGCGGCTTTAGTTTTAGGATAATTTTTCTATACCTTTTTTCATTCTGCTTATACATTCGTCTTTGCCGAGAATATAAGCAATTTCAATTGCACCGCCTGGTGTGAACTGTTTACCTGAAAGTGCTGTACGAACCGGCCAGAGAACTGTTCCGTTTTTAACTTCCATTTCCGCGATAAGCGCAAACAGAGCTTCGTGAACACCCTCTTCTGTCCAGTTTTCAATTGCCTCAATTACAGGAAGAGCTTTCTTTAAAACTTCAAGCGAAATAGCCGCATCGGTTTTCATCTTCTTGTGAGTATACATTTCTATGTCATACTCGGGAAGCTCGTCAATAAAGTCAATCTGTTCGGGGATGTCCGAGAGAACTTCCGTTCTCTGATGGAGAAGTTTTGCAATTTCAGCAAAGTTCGCATCAGATTTAACAGATTGTTTCATATAAGGCATAGCTGCATTTAAAAATTCCTCTTCGGACATTTTTTTGATATATTCGCCGTTCATCCAGTTAAGTTTAACCGAGTCAAAAATAGCGGGAGATTTGTTAATGCCTTTGGGATCAAATGTTTCAACAAGTTCCTGGAGAGAGAAAATTTCTCTGTCTCCTCCGGGACTCCAGCCTAAAAGTGCAATAAAGTTAATTACTGCATCTTTGAGATAGCCTTTTGCGATAATATCTTCATAGGAAGCGTCACCATTACGTTTAGAGAGCTTCTCTGTCTGGTTTTTCATTACCGGCGGGCAATGAATGTAAACCGGTTTTTCCCAACCGAACGCTTCATAAAGAAGATTGTATTTGGGAGTTGATGAAAGATATTCACTACCACGGATAACGTGGGTAATATTCATCAGATGGTCGTCAATAACGTTTGCAAAGTTATATGTGGGAAGTCCGTCTGATTTTAAGAGAATATTATCGTCTAAAACAGAGTTTTCAACTGTGATTCTTCCATAAATAACATCATCAAAATAAGTTGTACCGGTTGTAGGCATTTTCTGTCTGATAACATAAGGAACTCCGGCATCAAGCTTTGCCTGGATTTCTTCTTCGGACAGGTTTCTGCAGTAACCGTCATATTTTGTGGGCATTTTGGATGCTTCCTGAATGCTTCTTAAATTGTCAAGTCTTTCCTTGTCACAGAAACAATAGTACGCGCCGCCTCTTTTAACAAGCTCGTGTGCATACTCTGCATAAATACCGCGACGTTCGCTCTGGATATAAGGACCAAAGTCACCGCCGATGTCCGGACCTTCATCATGGATAAGTCCGGCTTCTGCAAGAGTTTTATAAATTATGTCAACTGCACCCTCAACATATCTTTCCTGGTCGGTATCCTCAATTCTGAGGATAAAATCGCCGCCGTTGTGTTTTGCCAAAAGATAAGCATAAAGTGCTGTTCTTAAGTTACCGATATGCATATAGCCTGTGGGGCTGGGAGCAAATCTTGTTCTGACTTTCATAAACTAAAGCCTCCTATACGTGCTCTATAACTACCCTTCTGCCCGGTTCTTCGCCAATACTTACTGTCTGAATAAGTTTGTTGTTCTGAAGGGTTGAGTGAATAATTCTTCTTTCGCCGGGGCTCATAGGTTCAAGAGTAATGCTTTCTCCTGTTTTAACAACCTGTGAACCGAGTCTTCTTGCGAGCTTAACGAGTGTTTCTTTTCTTTTCGCACGGTAATTTTCCGTATCAAGAACAACTTTCACATACTCGTCACTCACTTTATTAATGTAAAGGCTTGTAAGATACTGGAGAGCATCTAAAGTATCTCCGTGTCTGCCAATTAAGATTCCCATATTGGGACCGCTCATTGTAATAACAACTCTGCCTTCATTATCCTTTGTTACATCATATTCAACATCGTCGCAAATTTTTGATACCATAGAGGATAAAAATTTAACAACTCTGTTTTCTATGGACATTTTTCCGTAAATACGAACGCAGGCTTCTTTTCCGCCTATTCCGAAAAATCCTTTGCTGCCTTCGTCAATTATTTCAATTTCTGCTTCTTCTCTTGAAATGCCAAGTTCTTTAAGACCTTCATTTATTGCGTCGTCCAGGTTTTTTCCTACCTTTACGAGCGGAGTCGAGTTCATCATTTTCTATAGCCATCCTTTCCCTGATTTCAGGAACGTAGTATTTGTTAAGTACAAACTGCTGCCCCATCTGGAAAACGTTGCTGGCAACCCAGTAAAGGCCAACACCGGCGGGCAACATAAATGCAAACCACACAGTCATAAAGGGCATAATATTCATCATAGTATTTGTGTTTGCATTGGGACTTTTTTCCCCGGGTCTGGGCGGACGTTTGGGTTTGCCGTCATCCTCTTTCTTTTTGTCTGCAGTTACCTGAGTAAGCTTTGTGGAAAGCCATGTTGTAAGACCGGCAAGTGCAGGGATAACCCAGATAATATTGGGGTTTTTAAACTGTGGTGTTACTGAAAGGTCAAGACCGAAAAATCCGTAGTTTATAGCAAATTCTTTTTTAAGTTCAGCAAGTTTTGCAGTAAGCGCAATTTCTTCGCTGCCTTTTGCCGCTGTAATTCCATATTCTTTTATGAGAGCTGCAACGGTATCTGCAGACTGACCCCAGATATATGTGAGGGGTTCTCTGATTACATAGTAAAGCGCAAGAATAATCGGAAGCTGAATAAGCATGGGAAGACAACCCGAAAATGGGCTGACACCATATTTTTTATAAAGCTTCATGCTTTCTTCGCTGAATTTTTCCCTGTTGTCACCATACTGTTTCTGAAGAGCAGTAAGCTTTGGCTGCAAAAGCTGTGTCTGCGCCATTGTTTTCTGCTGTTTGAGGGTGAGCGGGAAAAGCAGGAATTTTGTTATAAGCGTAAACAAAATTATAGCAAATCCGTAGTTCTGAACAAATAAATAGATATATTTAAGTAACCATCCGAGAGGAATACAAATAATATCAAACATAGTCTATAGTCCAACCTTTCGTGATTATGGCAAGGGGTCATATCCGCTTTTACAAAACGGATTACATCTTAAAAGCCGCCATAAAGTAAGCCCTGCTGCTTTGAAAAATCCGTATTTTTCAAAAGCCTCTACCGCGTACTGCGAGCAAGTAGGCGTAAATCTGCAACAAGGCGGCTTGTTCGGGGATATGTGATTTTTGTAAAACTTCAAAATAGCCAGTACAAACTTATTCATAATCTGTCACCAGCATGTCCGATTTTTTCATAAGCTTCACAAATGAAGCCATGATAGCGTGAAAATCAGCGTCCACAATATGTTTCCTTGCCACAATAACAATATCATAGCCCGATTTCACTTTTTCTTCGTTTAATCTGTAACATTCTCTTATCAGGCGTTTAGTGCGGTTTCTTAAAACTGCACAGCCCATTTTTTTACTCACCGTAATTCCAAGTCTGTTAATCGAAAATCTGTTGGGTAAAAAATAAATTACGATGTTTTTATCACTGCAGCTTGTACCTTTTGAGTATAAACGCTGAAACATCCCGTTTCTGTTTAAAGATACTGTATGTTTCATTATAAATTAAAAAAAGCGAGACTTTACGTGCCCGCTTTAAAACAGAATCATAAGATTTACCGCCAAAACCGGTAAATCCTACGCTGTTAAGGTTTTTCTACCTTTCAGTCTTCTGCGTGCTAAAACTTTTCTGCCATTAGCTGTTGACATTCTTTTTCTGAAACCGTGTTCTTTTTTTCTCTGTCTTTTTTTAGGCTGGTATGTTCTAAGCATTACAGTCACCTCCCAATCAAATAAATATCTCAATAGATACAAATGCTCTATACATTATACCTCAACCTTTATATTTTGTCAAGGTTTTTTTACTCTTTTTCCTTTAATTTCCAACAAAAAAGGTGCGATTATAAAATCGCACCCGTATTTTTACTCTAAATTGCCCAGATATTTTGAAGGATTAATCGGAGTTCCGTTTTCTCTCACCTCAAAATGCAGGTGCGGACCGGTAGAATATCCCGTATTGCCAAGTCCTCCGATTTTGTCACCTTTCTCGACAACATCACCCACCGTGACGTCCATACTGTCAAGATGTGCATACCAGGTGTGAACCCCGTTCTGATGGTCAATAATTATTATGTTTCCGTATCCGTTCGCCTGATACTCAGCAGTTATTACAATCCCATTGTCGGCCGCTTTGATAACATCTCCCACGTCACCGCATATATCAGTTCCGGTATGGGTTCTTCCCCATCTTGCACCAAAACGGGAGGTTATCATCCCTTCATAAGGTTGTGCAAAAACGCCCGTTCCAACTGACGGAATTACGGTTGTTCCAACCATAACCAGTTCATCAACAGGTTCTTTTAAAACTTTCGAGGAAATTATCCCGGTTTTTTCCACTTTGCCGTTTAATTCCGTAACCTTTGCAGTCACTTCCATAACACCATTTTCACCTTGAGCAGATATTTTTTCTTCGTTAACAAACAAATCTTCTGTCGGATTTTCAACTCTGCTATAAAGCAGGTCTGCCTGATAAACAGAGGTCTTTTCAGTTTGCACCTTAAGTACTTTTACAAGCGATTTTATTGCCGTTTTTTCGTCTGTAAGATTGCTTACCGCAACATATCTGCCGGAAATTTTTACATCGTTTAAAATCTGCCTGTTTTCGCCCTCATAAACGGACGCCGCTTTTCCAAGCAGATTCTGTGCCTTTTCCTCGCTTTGAGCAAAAGCTACATCACTACCATCTACCGATACAACAAAAACCTTGTTTACTGCATCGGACTGCGACATAACATTGTCCACAATCTCATCCGATGTGGAAACCCGAGCTTTTGCAGCAACAGTAAATACATATTTGGGAATTCTTGCTATACCAAAACCTTTTCCCGCAAGATTTTCAATTTCTTCATTTGCTTTTTCAAAGCTATGTGCAAAATCATCCTTGTCCGCCACCACAGCAACTTTTTCACCGTTTAAATACACCTCGTATGCAGGTGTGAAAAGTGTAACCAGCATCAGGGAACATAATATAATTCCCGTAGCAATCCCGGATAATTTAACAATTTGTTTATGCTCTCCGGCAAATTCTTCCGTAATTTTTATATAACTATTCAGTTTTTCTTTAACTCTGCCGGCAAGTTTGCCGACTTTATTAAATATATCCATAAAAACTCCTTTTTTGTCGAACAACGATAATTATTATACCCTATTTTTCCTCAATTGTCAAATTATCCTATATACATTTTACACAGTTTTCACATTAAATATAACAAAAAAGATGCAGCCATAAGACTGCATCTTTAAATTTAAGTTTACTTAAATTATTTAAGTTCAACTTTAGCGCCAGCTTCTTCGAGCTTAGCTTTGATAGCTTCTGCTTCTTCTTTAGCAACAGCTTCTTTAACTGTTTTGGGAGCGCCATCAACGATGTCTTTAGCTTCTTTGAGGCCAAGACCTGTGATTTCTTTAACAACTTTAACAACGCCGAGTTTGCTTGCGCCAGCGTCAGCGAGGATAACGTCGAATTCGCTCTTTTCTTCAGCAGCACCGCCAGCAGCAGCACCACCAGCAGCAGCTACCATTACAGGAGCAGCAGCGGATACGCCGAATTCTTCTTCGATTGCTTTAACGAGTTCAGAAAGTTCAAGAACTGTCATGGATTTAATTTCTTCAATAAATTTTTCTATGTTAGCCATTTTAAATATACCTCCATATTTAATATTTTTATTTTAATTATTCAGCAGGAGTTTCTTCTGCTGCGGGTGCAGCTTCTTCGGGAGCTGCTTCAGTTGTAGCTTCTTCAGCTACTTCAGCTGCGGGTGCAGCTTCTTCAGCGGCGGGAGCTTCTTCTGCTGCGGGAGCAGCTTCTTCACCGTCACCTTTTTTCTCAGCAACTGCATTAAGAGCAACTGCGAGACCGCGTACTGTTCCGAGAAGAGCAGAAGCAAGCATTGTGAGCAGTGCTTCTCTGGACGGAAGGTCTGCGAGTGCATTGATTTCGTCGATGGAAAGAACTTTACCGTCAGCGAAACCGGATTTGAAGGAAATTTCAAGTGTTGAATTTTCTTTTACGAAATCTTTGAACACTTTTGCGGGAGCAACTGCATCATCAGCGGATGTAGCAATCGCTGTTGTGCCATCGAGAACTGCTTCGAGTTCATCGAGACCTGCTTCTTTTACTGCAAGCTTTAAAAGTGTGTTTTTAACAACTTCGTATTTAACACCTGCTTCTCTGAATTTTCTACGGAGAATAGTGTCCTGTTCAACATTGATACCTTTGTAGTCAACAAGTACGCCGGCTGTAGAGTTTTTGAGTCTTTCAGCGAGTTCGGCAACTACCTGTTTTTTCTGTTCAAGAACTTTTGCGCTTGGCATGTAATTCACCTCCTAAAAATTAAAAGTGAGTACATTTAAAAAAATACGGTTTCCCGTCCAAAAACAGGAAACCGCAAGAGATTTCTAACGTGTACTCCTGGGCAGGACTTACCTTTTTGCCTGCTGTCTTTGGAATAAAATATATTTTAAATAAATTAAAATATCAAAATTAACCCATAAGTTTAGCTGTGTTAACTTTAACGCCGGGGCCCATTGTAGATGTAACGGTTACGCTCTTAAGGTACTGACCTTTAGCAGCAGCCGGTTTCGCTTTTACAATAGCGCTCATGAGTGTTTCAAAGTTTTCACGAAGCTTGTCTGCACCGAAAGATACTTTACCAACGGGGCAGTGGATGATGTTGGTTTTGTCGAGTCTGTACTCGATTTTACCAGCTTTGATATCGTTAATTGCTTTAGCAACATCCATTGTTACTGTGCCTGCTTTGGGGTTAGGCATAAGACCTTTAGGACCGAGAACTTTACCAAGTCTACCTACAACGCCCATCATGTCAGGTGTAGCAACGATGATATCATAATCAAACCAGTTATCGTTCTGGATTCTCGGAATAAGCTCTTCGCCGCCTACAAAATCTGCGCCTGCAGCTTCTGCTTCAGCAACTTTATCGCCTTTTGCGAATACTAAAACTCTAACTGTTTTACCAGTACCGTGAGGCAGAACAACTGCACCACGAACCTGCTGGTCAGCATGTCTTGAGTCAACGCCCAGTTTGATGTGAGCTTCAACAGTTTCATCGAATTTTGCTTTAGCCATTTTTACAGTAAGTGCAACGGCTTCTGCAGGATCATACTGCTGAGTTTTGTCATACATCTCAACGGAGTCGAGATATTTTTTTCCTCTTTTCAATATTTTTACCTCCTAAGTGGTTTTACGAAAGACCTCTCGTCTTCCTCCCACAGTTTTAAAGGGTCTAGTCCCAATTAGTCTTCAACAACAATACCCATGCTGCGTGCTGTGCCCGCAATCATGCTCATTGCAGTTTCGATGTTAGCTGCATTAAGGTCTGCCATTTTTGTTTCAGCAATAGCCTGAACGTCAGCTTTAGAAATTGTAGCAACCTTATTTTTGTTAGGTACGCCACTTGCTTTTTCGATCTTACAAGCTTTCTTGAGAAGAACTGCTGCCGGCGGAGTCTTTGTGATGAATGAGAAAGATCTGTCAGCAAAAACAGTAATTACTACAGGAATGATAAGACCTGCATCCTTAGCGGTTTTTTCGTTGAATTCTTTACAGAACTGCATGATGTTAACACCATGCTGACCCAGGGCAGGACCAACCGGGGGTGCCGGAGTAGCTTTGCCCGCAGGAATCTGTAATTTAATAAAACCTGCTATTTTCTGAGCCATGTTTTACGCCTCCTTATAAACAATGTGGTGATGGCAGGTGCATGAAAATTTACACCCTCCCACTATAACAATCCGCAAAATGCGGAAGCCATACTAATCTAATGCTTCAACCTGACCGATTTCAAGGTCAACCTCGGTTTCTCTGCCCATAAACAGGTCAACAGAAACTTTAACCTTGGTTTTGTCAGAATTGATTTCAATAACTTTACCCATATATCCTGCAAGGGGACCGTCAGTAATTTTGACTGTATCGCCTTCTGCAAAATCAATGTTTGCAGGCTGCTTTGTTTCAAGTCTCATACTTTCAAGTTCCTCTTCGGTAAGAGCTACCGGTTTGGATTCGGGTCCGACAAAGCCTGTAACGCCACGGATATTTTTAATATCATGCCAAGCGTCGTCAGACATTATCATCTTAATAAATACGTAACCCGGGAAAAGCTTTCTTTTGCTTTCTTTTTTGGATTCAGGGTCAACAACCGTTTCTTCGGGCACTCTTATATCGGCAATCTGTTCGTGCAGACCGCGATTTTCAATAAGTTTGCAAATGTTGGTTTCAACCTTCTTCTCATATCCCGAGTAGGTATGTATAACATACCATTTTGCAACTTCAGCCATACGCTCGAAAAAGCGGACATGTGCCGCCTTTCTCCCTCCTTATAAGATTAACCGATCAGTTTTTCAATACCGAAATGGAATACCCAGTTAACGATTGACAGAAAAGCTGCCACGATAATAACTGTTATAATAACAATACCGGTATCCTTTGTAATCTTATTGGGTGTAGGCCAGATTATTTTTTTAAGCTCGGATTTAACGCCTCTGAACCAGTTGGCAAGTCTTGTTCCGAATTTTACTTTTTCTTTTTTGTCTGCCATTAAAACATTCCGTCCTTTCGGCCACTTTTTCGCAAAGGGAAATTATTTTGTTTCCTTGTGCATTGTGTGTTTTTTGCAGAACCTGCAGTATTTCTTCATTTCGAGTCTGTCAGGATCATTTTTCTTATTTTTCATGGTGTCGTAATTTCTCTGTTTACATTCACCGCAAGCAAGTGTAATTTTAACTCTCATTGCTGTATCCTCCTTATATATTCAGGCTACGGCTTTTATCCAAATTGTCGAAAAAAAAAGAGCCTATGCCAAGGTACATATCATTTTAACACAATATACTTTATTTGTCAATAGTTTTTTTAAGTTTTTTGGAATATTATTTAATTTGCACATACAGGAATAAAATCCCGCCTCTCTACATATATAATATATATAAGCACTTGCAGGAAAATTGTTTTCTTTTTAAAATCTATTGACAACGTTTTAAAAATGTGCTATAATAACTAATGTTTTCAGAAAACCCGTGTTTTGGGAGACTGCATCAGAGGCAGAATCGAAAGCCGCTAAGCTGGGAACATTCGCTCGAGTGGCGGAACTGGCAGACGCACAGGACTTAAAATCCTGCGGGATTTAACCCCCGTACCGGTTCGATTCCGGTCTCGAGCACCAATTTAATATCGCGGAGTGGAGCAGCCTGGTAGCTCGTCGGGCTCATAACCCGAAGGTCGGTGGTTCAAATCCGCCCTCCGCAACCAAATAAAAAAAGAACACCATCAGGTGTTCTTTTTTTATTTAAGTGGTAGATTTAAATTATTGTCTTTGGGGTTATGAGCCCGATGGGCGAATAACCTGATTTAATAGCGTGCGCTCGCGGGGCGAGATGCAGCGAGGCGTTAAATGGGCAGCGGTCGAAATGCGGAGCATTTTGGGCACCTTTAGCCCGTAAGGTCGGTGGTTCAAATCCGCCCTCCTTTGGCCAAATGGAAAACAGTCGTACATCAGTACGGCTGTTTTTTTATTGACTTCCCCCTCAACCTATAATATAATAAGACTATAACCTAACTTTCGGAGGCATTTATGATTAATAAAATTATCAACAT
>JAZOQS010000069.1:0-4156 GCA_045656205.1 Clostridia bacterium
GCCGTCATCCTTTCCTTGACAGGGATTCTCTTGTTATCCTGGGCGACCACGTAACTCTCGATGCAGGTACAGGTTGTGTTCACACAGCTCCCGGTCATGGTATGGAAGACTATATGGTTTGTTTCAACAACTATCCGGAAATTGAAATTCTTGTTCCGGTTGACTCCAAAGGCTATCTCACAGAAGAAGCTGGCGAGTTCGCAGGTCTGTTCTATGCAGATTCCAACAAAAAGATTATAGAAAAACTTAAAGAAACAGGAAATCTTTTAGCTTGTGAAGAAATCACTCACTCTTACCCGCACTGCTGGAGATGTAAAAAACCCATCATCTACCGTGCGACCGAGCAGTGGTTTGCATCTGTTGACGGGTTCAGAGCAGAAACTTTAGAGGCTATCAAAACAGTTAAATGGATTCCTGCATGGGGCGAAGACAGAATTACAAACATGGTAAAAGACCGTAACGACTGGTGTATTTCCAGACAGAGAGCATGGGGCGTTCCGATACCCATTTTCTACTGCGAAGATTGCGGTAAACCTATCATAAATGACGAAACCATCAAAGCGGTTGCAAATCTTTTCAGAACAAAAGGCTCTGACCAGTGGTTTGCACTTGATGCATCCGAAATCCTGCCCGAAGGCTTCAAATGCGAATGTGGCGGCACAAAGTTTACAAAAGAAACTGACACAATGGATGTTTGGTTTGACTCAGGTTCTTCAAACGGTGCAGTTATGAAAGCAAGAGAAGACCTTACTTTCCCTGCTGACCTTTACCTTGAAGGTAATGACCAGTATCGTGGTTGGTTCCAGTCATCACTTTTAGTAAGTGTTGCAAACTATGGCGTTGCACCTTACAGAAACGTACTCACTCACGGTATGGTTATTGACGAAGAACGCAGAAAAATGTCCAAATCACTGGGCAATGGTATTGATCCGCTTGAAGTTATTGATAAAAACGGTGCGGACATTCTCCGTATGTGGATTGCATCCTCAGACTATAAGTCAGATATCAAAATTTCAAAAGATATTATCGCTCAGCTTTCTGAAGGTTACAGAAAAATCAGAAACACTGCAAGATATATTATCGGTAACATCAGCGACTTTAACCCCGATACAAACTTTGTGGAATATAAAGATATGACAGAGCTTGACAAATGGGCGCTTATGAAACTGACAAGACTTGTTAAAACTGTTGCCGAAGCGTATGACAGCTTTGAATTCCACGTTGTTTACCACGCAATTCATAACTTCTGCGTTGTTGATATGAGTAACTTCTATCTTGATGTTATAAAAGACAGACTTTACACAGAAAAAGCTGACAGCGCGGACAGAAGAAGTGCACAGACAGCAATCTTTATGATTCTTGATGCACTTGTAAGAATGCTTTCTCCCATCATTGCTTTCACATCGGAAGAAATGTGGAAGAATATGCCTCATAAATCATCTGACAACCTTGAAAGTGTTGCTCTTAACGATATGCCTGAATATAACAGCGAGTATGAGGATGAAGCTCTCTGGAACAAATATGAAGACATTATCGCTATGCGCGGTGATGCACAGAAAGCTCTTGAAGAAGCAAGAAATGCGAAAGTTATCGGTCACTCTCTGGGTGCGGCTGTTGAAATTTTTGCTGAAGGTAAAGCTTATGAGTTCCTCAAAGCAAATGAAGAACTTCTCAAAACAGTTCTCATTGTTTCCTCTGTTAAAGTAACCGAAGGCGAAAGTGATGGCTTTAAAGGTGAAAACTACAAAGCTTCCTATAAAGTTTCTGCTGCTCCGGGCGAAAAATGTGAACGCTGCTGGATGTTCAGTGAAACAGTAGGCAAAAATGCAAATCATCCCACACTCTGTGACAGATGTGCTGCAGTTATTGAAGACTAATTTAAATGCCCCGCTTTTTGCGGGGCGTTTTGATACCGAAAGGAAAAAAGAAAATGAGATTTGATGTTCTGACACTTTTTCCGCAGATGTTTGAAGGTGTTCTTGGCGAAAGTATGATAGCCAGAGCGCAGAAAAACGGATACATCGAATTAAATTATGTAAACATACGTGATTTTTCGAAAAGCAAACATAAAAATGTTGATGACTACGCCTATGGCGGCGGAACCGGACTTGTTATGGGTGTTCAGCCTATATATGACGCGTGGAAATCGGTGGTGGGCGATGAAAAGGTTTTCACCATTTATATGTCCCCACAAGGAAAAGTGCTTGACCAGAAACTGGTAAAGGAACTTGCCCAAAAGGAAAGGATTGTCCTGCTTTGCGGTCATTATGAGGGAATAGATGAACGAGTGATAGAGGAAATAGTGGATATGGAAATTTCCATCGGTGACTATGTACTGACAGGCGGAGAAATCCCCGCCATGGCGGTGATTGATTCGGTTGCCAGAATGATTCCCGGAGTATTGCCCGACAGTTCGGCATACGAAGAGGACTCGCACTATAATGGGCTTTTGGAGTATCCTCATTATACACGGCCGGAAGAAATACTCGGCAAACGAGTGCCCGATGTCCTCTTGTCGGGACACCATAAAAACATAACGGCGTGGAAAAGAAAACAGTCCCTTTTCAGAACCTGGCTCAAAAGACCGGACATGCTCCGCAAGGCTCAGCTGACAAAAGAAGACGGAAAATTTCTTGCTGCACTTAAAGGCAAAAAAAGAAAATCTTTTAAAACAGCGGTCTATACAGAAGACTGATTTGTGCAATATTAACAAATGACCCCTTAAAACTTTGTTAGTTTTAAGGGGTTTTCTACAAAATACATATGTGATATAATGAAATAAACTATAAAAGCTAAAGGAGCTGATTACATTGAACATTTATACCGGTGAAAAAATTAGAAACATAGCACTTATTGCGCACAGCAAAGCAGGTAAAACATCACTTGCGGAAGCAATGCTTTTTAATACAGGTGTTATTTCCCGTATAGGTAAAACCGAGGATGGCAACACAGTTTGTGACTATGATGCTGAAGAAATCAAAAGAGTTGTATCAATCAGATCTTCTCTTGCGTCAATAGAGTATGCTAATCACAAAATAAACATTGTTGATACTCCGGGATATTTCGATTTTGTTGGTGACATGTACGGTGCAATCAGCGCATGCGATGTCGGACTTATTGTTGCCAGCGGTAAATCGGGTGCCAAGGTTGGCGGAGAAATTGCATTCAAGCAGGCTGAAAAGGCCGGAATGCCCGTGATGTTTTTCATTAACAAAATGGATCACGAAAACTGCGACCACGAAAAAGTTCTGGCAGATATTCATTCGGCCATTACACCAAAGGCACTTCCGCTGCAGATACCCATTGTTGAAAATGGCGTATTCGCGGGTATTATTGATATAATTGACAGTGCGGCATATATGTTTGAGGACGGTAAGGTAAGAAAAACCGATGTGCCTGACAGTTATTATGCAACACTCCAGAATGCAAAGGCAGAGCTTTGCGAAGCTATTGCCGAAACAGATGAAGAGCTTATGGATAAGTTCTTCTCGGAAGAACCGTTTACAATTGAAGATTTCATAAGCGGTACAAAAAAAGCGATTATAGAGCGCACATTCTTCCCTGTGCTTTATGGTAGTGCACTTGCAAACAAAGGTGTTGACGCGCTTCTTAACATCATTACCAGATATGCTCCGTCACCGCTTGATATGCCTGCAAGACAGGTTACAGAAGGCGGAGAAACTGTTGAAATCGAATGTGGCGATGAAAGTCCGATTTGCGCAAGAGTATTCAAAACAATTAACGACTCGTTTGTAGGTAAAGTGTCTCTTGTAAGACTTTATTCGGGCACACTCTCCAAAAATGCAACTGTTAACAACTCAAGTAAAGGCGCAGCTGAAAAACTCGGCAGCCTTATGACAATGCGCGGTAAAGAAAAAGTTGAAATAGATAAAGTTCACGCAGGGGATATTTTTGCGGTTGCAAAACTTGGTGTTACCAAAACAGGTGACACATTTGCAGCACAGGGAAAAGCGTATACTCTTGATCCAATAGCATTCCCCGCACCTCTTTATACAATGGCGTTTGAGCCTAAAGCAAAGGGCGACGAGGATAAAATTGCAGCAGGTCTTGCAAAGCTTGTTGAAGAAGACACAACTTTAAAATATGAAAGCAACAGCGAAATCCGTCAGCTTCTGGTTTCCGGTCTTGGCGACCA
>JAZOQS010000070.1:0-2630 GCA_045656205.1 Clostridia bacterium
GTGAGCACCATATGAGGTCTTTGCTGAAGCTCGTTTATAATATCTGTGATTTCTGCTATGTTTGAGGGCAGATTATCGCTGATATCAATCATAAACTCAAGCACCATGAATTCGCAGGTGTGCGATGTCACGGTGAACTTATGAATCTGATGAGGCTTAATAATAACTATTGAATGGGAAGACAGCGAAACTGTTTCCTCGGAAGTTTCAAAATCTGCATTTCCCCTTTTGACATATAAAAGCTCAAAATGGTCATGGTCGTGAGCAGAAGATGCCCAGCACGCATCATGAATTTTCGTAAGCGATTTGACCGAAATGGGGAAAGATATATTTGAGTTATCCATAATAATCACCTTTCGTGAAAATTATCGTTCAAGCTCCCTTGAAGCGTAGTTTTTTTCATAAGGAGCAATATTCTCCATTGAATCCCACAGAAAATGACGAAGTAGGCCATATGATTCTTCTGTGCTGAAATTATGGGTGTAATAACCATTTGCAGCAATTTTGACGGGAACAATGCTGTGGTCTGCCATTGCATTACCGCTGTAAGCGGCAAAAATACTGGTCAGAGAAATTTCTGAATCTGTCAGGTTGAAAACGGAAACGGATTTTGATGAATCAAGAGGAGAAACATAGGTTTTCCTGCCTGAAAGCATATATTTTATCATTGCTTCTATATCAAGTATGCCATAACCGATTTGATTATCGCGGACAGGTACTCCTGTGCCGGCGGCATCTGGTCTGAATGCAGTGTTTTTTAAAATGTCCGCAAAATCTTCGGGAGTAAGGTCAGGATTAATGCTTTTTGCGATAGCAGCTGCCGCAGCAACCTGAGGAGCTGCAAAAGATGTTCCGCCGGAATTGGAGTAATTTCCCGAATGGTTGAGGACAGGGATTCCTGCTGCAGGAGCACAAATGAATACGCTTTCATTTACAACAGAAGTTTCGGCACGGGAATTGCTCTGTGTAGTTGAGCCAACGGCAATAACACCATCGCACCCTGCGGGATACCTGATATGGTTGCCCGGATGTGCACTGTCGTTGTTTCCTGCTGAACAAATAACGATACAACCAAGATCGTTGGCATAGTTTATTACTGACTGAAGACTGTTGCTGCCCTGATCTGCGCAGATACTGAGACTTAAAACATCACAGCCGAAATATCCCGCGCCCGCGGCGATAGCATTGATTACTGAGCTTTCAAAAATTGCACCATTATCTCTTGTGCATTTTAAAGGGATAATTTTTGTTTTGTCGGCAATGCCGGCAAGACCGGCGCCATTATTCCTTTTAGCCGCGATAATGCCCGCTACTTTGGTTCCGTGCCCTATGCGGTCTTCGGTATCGTATATTGCGGAGTTATAATTGGCATCGGTTTCCTGTGCAGCAAAATTATAACCTTCTACAACACGGGAATGGTCAATATCGGGATGGTCGCTGTCCAACCCACTGTCAATTACGCCTATAAGAACATCATTTCCGTAAGTTTTTAAAGACCAAGCATATTCTGCGTTTATTATCGGAATATTCCACTGGGTATCAAACAAGGTGTCGTTTGGGGCTTCGCAAAAATAAAACTCCCTGTCCGGCTCGCATAATTCGAGCATGCCGGCTTCTTTTAAAGCGAGTGCCTTTTCGCGTGAAACGAGATACATTCCTGCTCCAAGATTTTCTGCCGATTCTGCGGAGTAAAACATGGGAACATCGCTGCGGTATTTGATTATATAATCGCCCTCGCCGGCATTTCCCGTAATAAACAGGGCAGATAAAAGTAAAGTCAGGAAAATCAGTTTTTTCATATCATACTCACCCAATTATATTATAACATTAAATAATAGATTTTTCAATAGTAATTTTCTCTATTGATAAATGAAAAATAGTGTGGTAAAATATAGCGTATGAGGTGAGAAAAATTGGCTGAAGAAAGAGCAGTGCTTGCCGGGATTGTGTCCGGCAGAATAAATAACGAATTTTCTGATGATGCGACAATGCTGGAACTGGCGGAACTTGCCAAAACAGCGGGAGCGGAAGTGGTTGCAAGTGTGCTTCAACCCAAAGAAGCGCCCGATGTTGCGACTTATCTTGGCAGCGGTAAACTTGAGGAACTTAAAGAGCTTTGCGAGGTAAACGAGGCAAACCTCGTCATATTTGACGATGAGCTGACAGGGTCGCAGCAGAAAAATATAGAAGATGCGGTGGGCATAAGAGTAATTGACCGTTCAACGCTCATACTTGATATTTTCGCATCAAGAGCTATGTCAAAAGAGGGTAAACTTCAGGTTGAACTTGCCCAGCTAAAATATATGCTGCCCAGACTTACCGGTATGGGTCAGGCACTTTCACGTCTTGGCGGCGGCATCGGTACAAGAGGGCCGGGTGAAACCAAGCTCGAGTCGGACAGAAGGCATATCAGAACAAGAATTTCCCACCTTTTAGCTGAACTTAAAGAGGTTGAAAAAAGGCGTGGATACGCCCGTGACAGACGTAAAAAAGATGGTGTGCTGACAGTGTCGCTTGTAGGATACACAAACGCAGGTAAATCCACCCTTATGAACAGACTTACCGGCGCGGGGGTTCTGGCTGAAAACAAGCTTTTTGCAACTCTTGACACTACATCACGAGCACTCACC
>JAZOQS010000071.1:0-8320 GCA_045656205.1 Clostridia bacterium
AAAGTGCCGCCGCCTCTTTGAATTTTCTTGAAACTGATATTTATAAAAATGCAAACCTGATTATGGTATATATGCCTCTCGGCAATGAAACCGATACCGTAGATATAATAAAACGATCCTTTGCAGACGGAAAAAAGGTTGCACTTCCGGTTACAAATCAGACAACCGGAGAAATTACGCCCCACACAATAACGGAAAAAACAGAATTCAAACCGGGCGCATTTTCTGTTGACGAGCCGATGGATTCGCATATTCTGAACATATCGGAGATTGATGTTGTGATTGTCCCGGGAATTGCCTTTGACCAAAAGGGAAACAGAATAGGCTTCGGCAAAGGATGCTATGATATGTTTTTAAAAAACAGCCGTGCCATTAAAGTTGGATTTTGTTATGAGTTTCAGCTCGCAGGTGACATTCCTGCAGACAAACACGACATTAAAATGGATTATATAATTACTGAAAACAAACTGTATATATGCAAAAACAGTTAAAGACGCATTTGGAAATGCGTCTTTTTTATTGTTAAATAAAATAGGTTCCGGGTATATTGGCAGAAATTATGGTAAAAATAGTAAAAAGAAATACTCGGAGGTTTGAAATGGAAAAAAATAAGAAATTTTCAAAGGCAAATTTACTTTATGTTTTTTCGATGTTTCTCGGAATAACAATAATCGTTCTTGGATTTTCAGTGGCAAATAATGCAAAAAAGGAAATTGAAAAACAAGCAGAAACGACACAGAACATTCAGCAACAAATGAATGCAGGCGAAGATACTGCAGTTGTTTCAAAACCTGCTGAAAAAATTGAAAAAGAACCTGAAACGGAAGTAGTTCTGCTTGAGCAGAAAGAACAGACAGAAACGGATGAGTTTGCACCCATGCTGGAAGATTATGTGATTACAAAGCCGACAGACGGGGAGATTTCGGTTTCTTTCACAGGGAAATCCCTCGTATATTCTCCGTATTTTGATGACTGGAGCGTTCATAAGGGTATAGATATTTCCGCTCCCGAATCTGCTCAGGTAAAAGCGGCTGCCAACGGCAGAGTGAAATCGGTTTACAGGGATAGCAGACTTGGAACGGTAATCATTCTTGAACATGGCGATTTTACCACATTGTACGGCAATCTTTCCACAAGTGATATGGTTTCGGTTGGTGATGAGATTTATGCCGGCGATATTATAAGCGGTGTAGGTAAATCGAAGGAAGGCAAAAGTTTTTTGCATTTTGAAATTGCATATAAAGGTGAGGACATTGATCCGGAGCCTCTGCTTGAAAGATGAAAAACCGCGAAAGCGGTTTTTTCTTTTACTCATAATTCCATATTTTTTACTCATATGTATATTGTATTTTGGCCTTTGTATGATAAAATGAAAACAAACGATCAGAGGAGGAAATAAATATATGATTCCGGTTGGCTGGGATAATACGCAATGTTATGTAAAAACGTTTGCCCGACTTATGGAGATGGATGTACTTTTAAAAGGACTATCAGGCTCCTGCCTTATAGAAAAAGAAATGGCTGACCACTTTGCGGAAAGTGATAACTGGGATTATGCATTGCTTGAAATAGCAACAAATGCTTTCGCACTTTTGGAAACAGAAGAGTTTGAAAAGAGATTTCACTATTTTGCAGATAAATTTTATAAGACCGGGAAAAAACTTGTTTTTGTAACTATACCGCGAATCTCAACCTACTATGCAGATAAAACCCGTACCGGCTATGAAAAACTTATGGCGTTTAACAAGATAGTAACTGATAAGTGTGCTGAATATGACCCGGAAAGAGTGTTTGTTGTTGACGGAACAAAGCTTGTTCCAAAATCAAATTATCTTACAATTGATATGGTTCACCCGTCAACATCCGGGCATATTGACATGGGTTACAACCTTTATAATATGGTGAAAGACTGGCTGAAATGAAAAAAATTTAAAAAAGGTATTTACAAACTGCAAAAAGTGTAGTATAATACATAGCGTGTGCTTACGGCTATGTCTTCGGGTTCACCGCCGGATACTTGGCTGTTTAGTGAATAAAATTTACGGAGGTGAAAAGAATGATTCGCAAAGAATTAAAAGATCAGATTATCCAGACTTACAGAATTCACGAAACTGACACAGGTTCTCCTGAAGTTCAGGTTGCTATTCTTACAGCAAGAATCAATGAGCTCAACGAACACTTAAAAGAGCACAAAAAGGATAATCATTCAAGACGCGGACTTCTTAAGATGGTAGGTCAGAGAAGAAACCTTCTCAACTATCTTGCAAAAATCGATATTGAAAGATACCGTGCCATCATCGCAAAACTTGAACTCAGAAAGTAAGAAAAAGGGCGGCTTTATGTCGCCCTTTACTTTCAAACACTGAAAATAAGCTGTGGTAGGTTAAATTAGCAATTATATATGCTTCCCGGACAGGCGGTATATATAAGTGCTAATTCCATCCATGGCTGAAAAATAAAAAATGGAGGAATTAAAATGGAAAAGATTTTCAAAACTACCCTTGCCGGCAGACCGATCGTTGTTGAAACAGGTAAACTTGCCGGTCTTGCAAACGGCAGTGCACTTGTAAGATATGGTGATACTGTTGTTTTAACAACTGCAACCGCTTCGGCTAAACCCCGTGACGGTATTGACTTTTTCCCGCTCAGCGTGGATTTTGAAGAAAAACTTTATGCCGTAGGTAAAATCCCCGGCAGCTTTATGAAAAGAGAAGGTAAACCTTCCGAAAAGGCAATTCTTGCATCCCGTGCAATTGACAGACCTCTTCGTCCTCTTTTCCCGAAAGATTTAAGAAATGACGTTTCTATCGTTTCAACAGTTATGTCTGTTGAACAGGACAACTCTCCCGAAATCGCTGCTATGCTCGGCGCAGCTATCGCAATCGAAATTTCAGACATTCCGTTCAACGGTCCCGTTGCAAGCGTATATGTTGGTATTGTTGATGACAAAATCGTAATCAACCCCAGCGAAGAAGAAAGAGAAAAATCAACTCTTAACCTTCTTGTTGCTGCAAGCATGGAAAAAATCGTTATGATTGAAGCGGGTGCTAAAGAAGTTTCCGAAGATAAAATGCTTGAAGCAATTCTCACAGCTCACGAACATATCAAAGAACTCTGCAAATTCGTAAAATCCATCGGCGAAGAAATCGGCAAACCCAAATTCACATACGAAGCTTGCGATGTAGATGCTGAACTTTATAACGAAATCAAAGATTTTGCTATTGATAAAATCCGTTATGCAATGGACACAGACGACAAGCTCGTTCGTGACGAAAGAATGCTCGTAATCGAAAATGAAGTTATCGAGCACCTCGGTGAAAAAATCGAAGGCAGAGAAGGCGAACTGGGCGAAATTTTCTACAAACTCCAGAAATACGTTGTAAGAAACTGGCTGCTCGAAGGCAAACGTGTTGACGGCAGAGGAATTGATGAAATCAGACCTCTCGCGGCAGAAGTTTCACTTCTTCCCAGAACACACGGTTCCGGCCTTTTCACAAGAGGACAGACTCAGGTTCTTACTGTTGCTACTCTTGCTCCGGCAGCTGAAGCACAGAAAATCGACGGTATTGATACAGACGAATCAAAAAGATATATGCACCACTACAACTTCCCGTCATACTCTGTTGGTGAAACAAGACCTTCAAGAGGCCCCGGCAGACGTGAAATCGGTCACGGTGCGCTCGCTGAAAGAGCGCTTGAACCGGTTATTCCTTCTGAAGAAGAATTCCCTTACGCTATCAGACTTGTGTCTGAAGTATTAAGCTCCAACGGTTCAACATCACAGGCTTCCATCTGCGGCTCAACACTTGCACTTATGGACGCAGGCGTGCCTATTAAAGAACCTGTTGCAGGTATTTCTGTTGGTCTTATCACAAAAGATGACGGCAGCTTTATGACAATGCTTGACATTCAGGGCGTTGAAGACTTCTTCGGCGATATGGACTTTAAAGTTGGCGGTACTAAAAACGGTATCACAGCTATCCAGGTTGACATTAAAGTTGACGGCCTTACACCTGAAATCATTAAAGAAGCTTTTGAAAAAACAAGAAAAGCTCGTCTTTATATCTTAGATGAAATTATGCTTAAAGCAATCCCTGCTCCGAGAGAGGAACTTTCTCCCTATGCTCCCAAAATGATCAGCTTCAGCATTCATCCGGACAAAATCAGAGAAGTTATCGGTACAGGCGGCAAAGTTATCCAGAAGATTATCGCTGACACAGGCGTTAAAATTGATATTGAAGATGACGGCAGAGTTTTCATCGCAGCAGTTGATTCAGCTTCCGGTGAAAAAGCAAGAAAAATCATTGAAGATATCGTAAGAGAACCTGAAATCGGTGAAATCTACGAGGGTACAGTTGTTGGAACAACAACATTCGGTGCGTTTGTTGAAATTCTCCCCGGTAAAGACGGACTTGTTCACATTTCAAAACTGGACAAGAAACGTGTTGAAAAGGTTGAAGATGTTGTTATTGTAGGCGATATGCTCAAAGTAAAAGTTGAAGATATTGACCCCAAAACAGGCAAAATCAAACTTATCAGACTCTTTGATGACGAAGAAAACTAATTTAAAAGCCCGATGCAATCGCATCGGGTTTTTTTATGCCCATATTTCCTTGACGGAGACCGTCGGATGTGATAGAATTTAAATTGTAATAGAACCGTGATTTTATGAACAAAGAATAGTATTTTTTGTTCCTGACTTGACACGAGTCTAGCACTATATTATTAAACACTAACTCATAAAGGAGAATAGATATGACGGAGTTTACACTTGAGCTTATGAAAAAAATCGGACTTACCGATGAGGAACAAAAATTTATTAAGGAATTTTCTGCGAAATACCGGAACAATCCGGCATATCTTGAGCTGCTTGAAAAATTTGACAAGGGACTTATTATAAATAACGACATTGACGCTGCACTTGAAAAAGAAGCAGAAAAAAAGGGGGATAGCGCATATTCACTCAGACTTCTTTTTTGTCTTAAAGCGGCAGAGGCGTCCTTGCCCAAATATCTGAAAATCGGACAGACGGACGAAATGTTTTATCGCAACATGACCGACCTTAAATGCAAACTTGGTGTCTGCAGAGACGTCTATGATGTAATAGGGCTTTCGGCTCCTATGACATGGTTTGACAGATTTTATTTCCCGGACAGATTCTGGCTCGGAAGATTTCAGTTTGAAGATGTAAAGTTCAGCCATAAATATTATGAAAAAGACGGCGTGATTGTCAGGGAAGGGGACACTGTTATAAACGTTCACATACCCGAGGGTATGCCGCTGAACGAGCAGCTGGCGCTTGAGTCTTACGATATGGCGTGTGATTTTTATAAAGAACTGTATGAAAAACAGGGGTATCTTGTTTTTGTATGTCATTCATGGCTGTTGTTTGAGGATAACAAAAAGATTTTAAAACCGGAATCCAACATTGTAAAATTCTTAAATCAGTTTGAAATAATTGAAAACGAACCGCAGGAAAAATTTGACGATGCGTGGAGAATTTTCGGTAGCAGCAGTTTGAAAGATTACCCCAACGGACTTGCAGAAGACACATCTATGCAGCGTGCGTTCAAAAAATGGCTTTGTGACGGAAACAGAGCAGGAGTAGGCTACGGCATAAGAATTCATCGCAAATGTGATCAAAAATAGTTCTTCTATTGACATTTTTGCAACTTTGGTATATAATGTATTTCATAAATAAAATTTGGAGGGTAATAAAATGAAAAAAATTATTGCTTTAATGCTTGTTTGCGTTCTCGCTCTTGCATTTGCAGGTTGTGGAGAAACCACAACAGGAAACGACGGTAAACATTTTGCTATTGCAACTGACAAAGGGTTCAGTCCTTTTGAATTCCAGGATGCTGAAGGCAACATCGTTGGTATTGATATGGATATCTTAGCCGCAATCGCAGAAGATCAGGGCTTTACATATGATCTTCAGTACATTGGCTGGGATGCAGCAATCGCTGCTTGTCAGGCTGGTCAGGCTGATGGTATGATCGCAGGCGCTTCCATCACAGAAGAAAGAAAAGCTAACGGCTGGACATTCTCTGACGGTTACTATGATGCAACACAGGGTATGGCAGTAGCTAAAGATTCCGATATCAAAGGCTTCGAAGATATGAACGGCAAAAAAGTTGCTGTTAAAAACGGTACAATGAGCAACCAGTACGCTGAAAGCATCAAAGCACAGTACGGTTTTGAAGTTGTAACATTCTCAACATCTCCTGATATGTATCAGGCAGTTATGGGCGGTCAGGTTGATGCTTGTCTCGATGACACACCCATCCTCAAATACAACATCAAAACAGGCGAACTTGATATGAAATTCGTTGAAGGAACAGAAAACGAACCTGCTCAGTACGGATTTGCAATTTTTGATGCTGACAAACAGGAACTTGTTGACCTTTTCAATGCAGGTCTTAAAAACATTCGTGAAAACGGAAAATATGACGAGATAATTGCAAAGTATCTTGGTTAATTAGGTTAACTAAAAGGGCATTGGGTTATCCGATGCCCTTTATTTTTCTTAGGAGGAGTTCGCTCTCATGGTTCAACTTATCAGTACATACGGTCAGCTTCTTCTGACAGCAATGGGACAGACACTGTTGCTTGCATTATGCGGACTGTTTTTCGGCTGTATATTAGGCGTTGTTTTCGGCCTTTTCAGCGTTGTAGATAATAAAATTTCAAAAACAATTTCTCTTATATATGTAAACCTGATTCGCGGCGTGCCAATGATTGTATTGGCTTTTTTCGTGTTTTATGGGGTTCCGTACGGACTTAAAACAATTTTTAATATTAAATTCGTTTTATCTCCACTTCAGGCGGGTACCATTTGTCTTGCTCTTAACTGCGGTGCTTATATGTCGGAAATTATCCGTGCAGGTATCCAGTCAATTGACCCCGGTCAGATGGAAGCGGCGAGAAGCCTTGGCCTGACTTACTGGAGATCAATGTTCCGAGTTGTTCTTCCGCAGGCGATAAAAAATATGATACCCAGCATTGTAAACCAGTTTATTATTACATTGAAAGATACATCTATTTTGTCGGTTATCGGTTTTCCGGAACTTGTTAACAAGGCGCAGAACGTTATAGCAATCACATTCAAATCCTTTGAAATGTGGGGAATCGTTGCTGTAATGTATCTCGTTGTAATACTTGCATTGCAGCAGGTTGCAAATGCACTTGAAAGGAGATTGCGCCGTGACCAGAAAAAATAATAACGTTAAAATTAGTGTCAAAGATTTAAAGAAATCTTTTGGTCATAACAAGGTTTTAAACGGTATTTCTGTTGATATAACCGAAGGTGAAGTTGTTTGCGTAATCGGCCCTTCAGGCTCGGGAAAATCCACATTTTTAAGATGTCTGAACAGACTTGAAAAGGCAACCTCGGGCGAAATTAATATCGACGGAGTGAAAATAAACGACAAAAAGGTTGATATAAATAAAGTTCGTGAAAATATCGGTATGGTGTTCCAGCATTTTAATCTTTTTGCAAACATGAATGTGCTGAGAAACCTTATGCTTGCACCGGTCGACCTGAAAAAAGCAAACAAAGAAGAAGCGGAAAAAATTGCCCGCGACCTTCTTGAAACGGTTGGGCTTTCTGATAAAGCGGAAAGTTATCCGTCACAGCTTTCGGGCGGACAGAAACAGAGGGTTGCAATCGCGAGAGCTCTTGCAATGTCACCCGATATTATGCTTTTTGACGAGCCTACAAGTGCACTTGACCCAGAAATGGTTGGCGAGGTTCTTACTGTTATGAAACAGCTCGCAAAAGACGGTATGACAATGGTGGTCGTGACCCACGAAATGGGTTTTGCCCGCGAAGTTGCAGACAGAGTTCTGTTTATGGACGAAGGTGTAATCCTCGAAGAGGGCACTCCCGAAGAGATTTTCTCAAACCCCAAACACCCCAGAACAATAGACTTTTTAAATAAAGTATTATAATCATCTAAATGCAGGCATTTGCCTGCATTTTTTTATTGGGTATTGTTATTTTGATGCTGCTGTGATATAATTAATATATATTTTTAGTCCTGACTTGACACCGACCTATAAAGACTGTCGAAAGGAAGTAAAAGCAATGAAAAAGATTTTAATTTCTATTTTGATTTTGATTTTTCTTTTTGCATTTATAAGAATTACAACCTCGACATACGAAAACATAAAACGTAGAAACAATGCACAAGCGATGCCTGTGTTTGAATTCGGTATAATGACTGATTTTTTGGTCCTGACTTGATATGAAGTATAAGGAGACAAACATTTTTTATAACATTGTTATAGTAATGTTTGCCTCTTTTTATGTGCAAAT
>JAZOQS010000072.1:0-2158 GCA_045656205.1 Clostridia bacterium
GCCTGCACCTGTCGGACCGACAATCGCAATTGTCTGCCCGGGGCTTGCATCAAAAGTGGCGTTTTTCAGAACCGGCTTTCCGGGAATATATGAAAAAGTAACATTGTTAAGGCTTATATTACCTTTCGGAGCGGAAAGAGCTGTTGCATCCGCATTGTCTGTTTCCTGTTTTTCGTCCATAACCTCAAACACGCGTTCAGCACCGGCAAGGGCGGATTGCATTGTGTTTAAAAGGTTTGCGATTTCGTTTATGGGACGGGAGAAGTTCTTTGTGTAGAGCAGGAATGAAAATACAATACCTGCAGTTATTCCCGTTCCTTTTAATATCATATATCCGCCAACAACGGCAACTATCAGATAAGTTATGTTATTGATAAGGTTCATTATCGGACCCATAACACCGGACAGAGCCTGAGCTACCTGACCGCTTATGCGGAGTCTTTTGTTTATATTACCGAATTTTGTTTTGACATCTTCTTCACGTCGGAAAAGAATAATTGCTTTCTGTCCCGATACCATTTCTTCAACAAATCCGTTTATTTCGCCCAGCTCTTTTTGCTGACGACGGAAATATTTTGATGTGAATTTCATTACGCTTCTTGTGATGATCAGCATAAGAGGTACGGTTGTAAGGGAAATAAGTGTAAGCAGAGGGCTTAAAAGAAGCATAGCTATAAGTGTTCCGATAATGTTGATTACACCGGACAAAAGCTGAGCAACACTCTGTGAAAGAGTCTGGTTGATATTGTCAACGTCATTTGTAAGACGGCTCATTATATCACCGCTCGAAGTGTTGTCAAAGTATTTAAGCGGCAGCTTTTGCAGAACCCCGAAAAGGTCACGACGTATTGTTGCCGATGTGTTTTGCGACACTTTTATCATACTTGAATGGATGAAATATGTGCTTAGTGCCGACAAAAGATGCATTGTGAGAATGATTATACATAAAATGCCCAAAGCTTTTAAATTAAAAGATGCAATGCATTCGTCAATTGCAATGCCGTTAAGTCTTGTTGTCAGTATACTTACTACCGAAACAACGGCAGACAATACAAAGGTTATTATAAGCTGGAGTTTGTATGCCGTCATATAACCCACGAGGCGTTTTAAAGTTCCCTTGGCATTTTTCAGTTTAACCTTTTCGTGAGGCACGAAAGGACCACCCGGCCTGCCACCACCAGGTCTTCCACCGGACATAGGCCCGTGTCTCATATTACCCATTGACTGCCGCCTCCTCTCCAAGTTGTGAAATAACAATACTTTTGTAAATTTCATTCGATTTTAAAAGCTCTGTATGACTTCCTATGCCGGAAATTTTTCCGTCATCTAAAACGATAATCTTATCGCAGTACATTACACCGGAAATTCTTTGAGCGATAATGAATGTGGTGCAATCTGATATATTCTCCTTTAATGCTGTCTGAAGTTTTGCCTCGGTTGCCATATCAAGAGCACTTGATGCATCATCCAAAATAAGAATTTTTGGCTGTCTGGCAACAGAACGCGCAATGGAAAGACGCTGCTTCTGACCGCCCGAGAAGTTTTTGCCGCGCTGTTCAACCGGAGAGAGAATCCCGTCTTTGAGTGTATTAACAAATTCTGACGCCTGTGCAATATCAAGTGCTTGAATAAGCTCTTTCTTTGTGGCATCTTCTTTACCCTGACGGAGATTATCTTCGATGGTTCCCGAGAAGAGAATACTTTCCTGAAGTACAACGCTGATATTGTCGCGCAGCTGCCCTGTTTTAAGCTTGCGGACATCCGTGCCGCCTATCAGAATTTCACCCTCATTAACATCGTAAAGACGGGGTATCAGCATAGCAAGAGTACTTTTACCCGAACCGGTTGAACCGATTATTCCTATTGTTTCGCCGGCGCCCGCACTGAAAGAAATGTCTTCAAGCACCCAACCACCTGATGAGTGATATCTGAAATAAACATTTTTAAATTCAACATTACTGCCGGAAAAATCTTTTGCATCGGGCAAATCGGTGATAGATGCTTTTGTGTCAAATACCTGATTGATTCGGTCTGCCGAAACCTTCGCACGTGAGAAGTTTATAAACAGCATACCCGACATGGTCAGCGAGAACATAATCTGCGTCAGATAGTTTATAAAAGCCATAATCTGACCGGTCTGAATTCCGCCGATGGTAAA
>JAZOQS010000073.1:0-2325 GCA_045656205.1 Clostridia bacterium
ATTCTGTCTGAAAAAATGTTGGTTAAATCCATAGTTTAAATTCCTTTCTCGTCATATCCGAAGTTTTTCAGTTCTTTTAATTTGTTGCGCCAACCGTCACGCGGCTTAACCCAAAGCTCAAGGAAAACTTTTCTTTCCAGAATTTTTTCAAGCTCAATTCTTGCCGAAGTGCCGATTCTTTTGAGCATATCACCGTGTTTGCCGATAATAATGCTTTTGTGCGAATATTTTTCGCAGTATATATTTGCATTTATTCTTGTCATTTTCTCGTCCTCTTTGAACTGCAGAATTTCAACTGCAGTACCGTGAGGAATTTCTTTATCTAAAAGAGTCAGAAGCTTTTCGCGGATAATTTCAGCCGCAAGCGCGCGCTCTTTTACGTCTGTAACCATATCTTCGGGGTAGAATTTCGGTCCCTCACCCAGAAGATTTTCCGCTTCATTTATAAGAAGCTCAAGCCCGTCACCTGTTTTAGCTGAAAGGGGAACGGTTGCATCAAACTGATGAAGCGAGTTGTATTTTAAAATCTGCTCGGGGATGGAAGATTTTTTAACCGAGTCAACTTTATTGATAACGAGAATTGCGGGAAGTTTGCTTGATGCTATTTTTTCAATAATCTCCTGCTCAACGGGGGTAATATCCTTTTCGGCAGAAGTCACGAAAAATACCACGTCAGCCTCGAAAATTGAGTTGTCGGCAACATCCACCATATACTCGCCGAGTTTTGTGCGGGGATTATGGATACCCGGAGTGTCAACAAATATCATCTGACTGTCACGCGTGGTGCGGATTGCAATGATGCGGTCGCGTGTGGTCTGCGGTTTTGCGGAAACAATAGCCACTTTCTGACCGATGACTTTATTAATAAGTGTGGATTTGCCCACGTTGGGCAGACCTACTACTGCAATAAATCCTGATTTAAATTCTTTCATATCTGTACTCCTATAGGTTTTTTGGATGGTGTGCCTGCTTTTCGGGGATATTCCTTGGGGCAGGGACGAACCTTTTTGATGACAACTATTTTGTGCAGAAGGTCGGTAAAGGGAACCTGTGCCTCGGCAACCAGTGCAATCTCACCACCGAGGGCTTTGATTGCCTTTTCAGCCATTTGAAGCTCCTCCGGAGCGGCAGGACCTTTAAGTGCTAAAAATGTGCCGCCCACTTTAACATATGGCAGGCAGTATTCACAGAGCACTGCCATATTTGCAACTGCACGGGACAGGGCAACGTCATATTTTTCGCGATGAGCCTTATCCCTTGCACCGTCCTCGGCACGGGCATGAACGCATATTGCGTTTTTTGTGCCGTTTGCCGTCAGAACATTTTCAATAAACGCAAGTCGTTTGGCGAGTGAATCAAGCAGAGTGAGAGAAATGTCATCTCGGGCAATTTTCACGGGAAGTCCCGGAAACCCGGCTCCGCATCCCACGTCAATCACACTTGCACCCTGCGGAATAAACCTGCAGGCTGTTATGGAGTCTAAAAAATGCTTGGTAATGACTTCTTCCGGCTCTGTTATCGCCGTAAGGTTGAGCGATTTGTTGGTTTCGATCAGCATATCCATATATGTCATATACTGATTTATCTGCTCATCGCTTAAGGGTATATTAAGTTTTAAAGCTCCGTCAAAAAGCAGTTTTCTCACTTTAAACCTCTCTGTTCAAGATATACCAAAAGCACCGCAATGTCAGATGGTGAAACCCCCGAAATCCTTGATGCCTGACCAAGTGAAGCCGGGCGGATCTGAGAAAGTTTCTGCCTTGCTTCAAGCCTGAGACCGGAGATTGAGTTATAGTCTGTATCTTCCGGCATAAGCTTTGCTTCAAGCCGCCTGAACTGCTCAATCTGGTCAAGTTGGCGCTTGATATATCCGTCGTATTTTATCTTTATTTCAACCTGCTCACAGACATCTGCCTCAAGAGAGGGCATGTCCGTAACCTCTTTTAAATCGGTGTAATGTATTTCCGGTCTGCGAAGCATATCGGAAAGTCTAAGCCCTGTTTTAACAGGAGTTGTACCCTTTGACTCGAGGAACGCATTAAGCTTGTCGGTAGGGGACAAAACTGTTGAAGAAATTCGGTCAATTTCCTCTTCAACCTTTTTCTGCTTAATCAAAAAGTTTTCATATCTTTCGTCTGAAATAAGCCCTATATCGTGCCCCATTTTTGTAAGCCTTGCATCCGCATTGTCCTGGCGGAGGAAAAGCCTGTACTCGCTACGCGAGGTCATCATACGATAAGGCTCATTTGTGCCTTTTGTAACAAGGTCATCTATAAGTGTTCCTATATAAGCATCCGAGCGTTTTAATATAAACGGCTCTTTTTT
>JAZOQS010000074.1:0-14297 GCA_045656205.1 Clostridia bacterium
TCTCTGGTCAAACGACCTGCCCGAGCACTTTAAAAAATACTGTGCAAAGGTTTCTATTGATACCGACTCAATTCAGTATGAAAATGACGATATTATGCGTCCCATTTATGGCGACGATTATGCAATCGCCTGCTGTGTATCCGCTATGAAAGTGGGTAAACAGATGCAGTTTTTCGGTGCACGCTGCAACCTTGCAAAACTGCTTCTTATTGCTATCAACGGCGGATATGACACTTCAAGTCAGATGAAAATCGGTCCGCAGATGGCGCCTCTTTCGGGTGATAAACTAGATTATGATGAAGTAATGGCACGGTTTGATATTTATCTCGAGTGGCTGTCAAAGCTTTATGTCAATACAATGAACATCATTCATTATATGCACGACAAATATGCCTACGAAAAAATTCAGATGGCACTTCACGACACCGAGGTGGGCAGATTTATGGCATTTGGCATCGCAGGTCTTTCGGTAGTTGCAGACTCATTCAGCGCTATAAAATTTGCAAACGTCAGACCGATATCCGATGAAAACGGATATATTACAGGCTTTGATACAACAGGTACTTTCCCCAAATTCGGTAACGATGATGACAGAGTTGACCTTATCGCAAAAGAGCTTTCTCACAAGGTAATTACAGAGCTTCGCAAAACCCCCACTTACAGAGATGCAGAACACACCTTGTCCGTTCTTACCATTACATCCAATGTTATGTACGGCAAAAACACCGCTGCAACTCCTGACGGAAGAAAAGATGGTGAACCATTTGCACCGGGTGCCAACCCCATGCACAATCGCGAAGAAAACGGTGCTCTTGCTTCTCTTAACTCGGTTGCAAAGTTAAGCTATGATGACTGCCGCGATGGTATTTCAAACACCTTCTCCATCACTCCCGATGCTCTAGGCAGAACAGATGATGAGCGTGCAGAAAATCTTGTTTCCATCTTAAACGGATATTTCTTAAACAAAGCGCATCACATAAATATAAATGTATTAAACCGCGAAACACTTATAAAAGCGTATGAAGACCCGGAGTCATATCCCAATCTTACCATCCGCGTTTCCGGTTATGCGGTTAACTTCCACAAGCTGTCAAAAGAACAGCAGCGCGAAGTTATTAGCCGAACATTCCACGAGGCCGTTTAATTATGACGAGCGGATTTGTTCATTCAATACAAACGCTCGGCGCACTTGACGGACCGGGACTTCGGTTTGTGGTATTTCTTCAGGGGTGCAATTTAAGATGTGGTTGCTGTCACAATCCCGACACATGGGAGGTTGTAGGCGGAACTGAATATTCTGCCGATGAAATTGTAAAAAAAGCTGTCCGCTACAAAAATTATTTTGGTGACAAGGGTGGAATTACCCTGTCGGGCGGCGAACCACTGCTTCAGCCGGAGTTTGCAAAGGAAATATTTGAAAAATGTCGGCAGGAAAAGATAAACACCTGTCTTGACACTTCGGGAAGTATTTTAAATGGCGAAGTTAAGGAGCTTTTAAAATACACCGACCGCGTCCTCCTTGATGTTAAATATCATTCGGACAGTCTTTACCGGGAGCATGTCGGTTGCTCAATTGATGAGCCGCTTAAGTTTCTGTCTTACTTAAATGAAAAAAATATACCCACCACTTTGAGGCAGGTAATAATCCCCGGTCTTAATGACAGCGACGAAAATATTGCATTTTTAAACGGGCTTACAAACACCCACTCCTGTGTGGACAGTGTTGAACTTCTGCCTTTTAAAAAAATGTGTCAGGTGAAATATGACAATTTGGGAATAAAGTTTAAATTTGCCGGTTTTAATGAGCCGTCAAAGGAGCTTATGGAAAAACTTAATAAAAATATAAGAACCACTCTGTAGGGTGGTTCTTTTTTTACTTAATATTCAAGAATTTTTCTTATTACTTCCGATACCTGATTGTGCATTTTCAGATATTTTTCGTTGTCCGCTTTACTGTCCGGCAGTACTTTCATTGACAGGTACATTTTCCCGCCTGAGAAGTCACCGGTAATTTCGCTCGCCGGCATTTTGCTTATATCAACGGCAACAATTTCATTTGTGACAGTGTCGCGAAGGACATTTTCTTCAGGAATTTCAAGCCCATCTATAATCTTTTCAAGCGGTTGGAGTGCGCCCATATTTACAAATCTTCCGATATATTCCTCGTCCGCTATGAGAATAAAGGAGTCCCCTGCTATAAAGTCCGCGTCTATGCGGTTGAGCACAGTCACCGCCATATCCATTGTATCGGTAGCTAAAATGGAGTTGTTGAAAATCTCCACTCTCACTTTCCCGTCACCATCAAGGTCTTTTGTCATTTTTTCAACAGAAGTCCCGAGTTTTTGTGGGTCAATTGCTTCAGTTCCGCAAATGCAGGTCACTTTAATGTCGTATTCCACGCGATTTAAACAGCTTCTGACGCCAACAACAAGCATTGCGACAGCAAGTACAACAATAAAAATGTGCAACTTGTAATAATCCCAGAAGTTCTGCCAGAATTTCACTTCAGTCCACTTATATTCTTCATAAAATTTCTTTTCCATATTCCATCTCCGTTAAAGAACAAAAAGAGTGATATGGTATCACTCTTTTTTCACTACTATTTATCAAGTGGCTTCATTGTCGGGAAGAGTAATACATCTCTGATTGCCGCAGAGTCTGTAAGCAGCATACACATACGGTCAATACCGAAACCTATACCGCCCGTCGGGGGCATACCGATTTCAAGTGCATTCATAAAGTCTTCATCTGTTGTATTTGCTTCCTCATCACCAAGGGCTAAGAGTGCTTCCTGTGCTTTGAAACGTTCTCTCTGGTCAATGGGGTCATTAAGCTCTGAATATGCATTTGCCATTTCCCAGCCGTTCATAAAGAACTCAAATCTTTCTACATAATTGGGATCTTCCGGTTTTTTCTTTGTAAGAGGAGAAATTTCCACAGGATGGTCCATAACAAATGTAGGCTGAATTAAGTGCTCTTCAACATACTCTTCAAAGAATGAGTTTAAGATGTCGCCTTTTGTATGATGCGGTTCAAACTCAACGTGCTTTTCCTGGGCGATTTTACGCGCTTCTTCCGCAGAGTTAATTTCATTGAAATCAACGCCTGCATATTTCTTAACAGCGTCTACCATTGTGATGCGTTCAAAAGGTTTGCCCAAATCCATATCAATTCCGTTGTAGCAAATCTTGGTTGTTCCCAGAACTTCCTGCGCAACATGGCGGTAAAGCTTTTCTGTTAAATCCATCATACCATGATAGTCTGTGTACGCCTGATAAAGTTCCATAAGCGTAAACTCGGGGTTATGACGTGTGTCAAGGCCTTCGTTTCTGAATACTCTGCCGATTTCGTACACTCTCTCAAGTCCGCCAACGATTAATCTCTTTAGATAAAGCTCAAGTGAAATACGAAGTTTGAAATCTTCTCCCAGAGCATTGAAGTGAGTTTCAAAAGGACGCGCTGCCGCACCGCCTGCATTTGAAACCAGCATAGGTGTTTCAACTTCCAGAAAACCTTCATCGTTTAAATAGCTGCGGATTGAAGCTATAATCTTGGAACGCTTGATAAATGTATCCTTAACCTCGTCATTCATTATAAGGTCAACATATCTCTGACGATATCTGAGGTCAGTATTTGTCATACCGTGGAATTTTTCGGGCAGGGGCTGAAGTGATTTTGAAAGAAGCGTAATCTTTTCAACTCTTACAGAAATTTCGCCTGTCTGAGTTGTAAACACTTCACCTTCAGCACCAACGATATCACCTATATCATATTTTCTGAAAATAGCATACTCGTCATCACCGAGGATATCTTTTTTCACAAAAAGCTGAATCTGTCCGGATAAATCTTTAAGGTGGCAGAAACCAACCTTACCCATACCTCTTTTGGACATAAGACGACCGGCAACAGATACTTTTTTACCTTCAAGTTCTGCATAGTTGTCTTTTACTTCCTGAGCTTTGTGAGAAGCTTCATATTTTGTAATTTCAAAGGGATTTCGGCCCATTTCATTAAGCTCTGTAAGCTTGTCTCTTCTGATCTGAAGAAGTTCGCTGAGCTCAATTTCAGGAGTGTTGTTCTGTTCGCTCATAGTAGTCTCCTTATTTTTTCTTGGATATATCTTCAATAGTGAATGTCATTGTGCCTGCAGGTGCTTCAACTGTAACAGTGTCACCCTTTTTCTTACCGATAATTGCTTTACCGATGGGTGAATCTTTTGAGATTTTCGGATTTTTCGCGTCAAACATATTAGCTGTCGCACCGGTGAGTTCATATTTTTTCACCTTACCGTCTTCACCTTTGATGGAAACCATCATACCGATGTTAACAGTTGAAAGGTCTGTAAGGTCATGCTCAACAATTTCAGCACTTTTAAGTTTTGCTTCGTATTCTGCAATAAGAGCAGCATTTTCAGCCTGTTCCTGTTTTGCAGCATCATATTCGGAGTTTTCAGAAAGGTCTCCGTATCCTCTTGCCTGATTTATTTTTTCAGCGATTTCTCTTGTCTTTTCATTTTTAAGATAAGCAAGCTGTTCGCTGAGCTGATTGAACTCTTCCTGAGTCATTAAAAACTTCTGTTTAGTAGCCATTTATATTACCTCCGGATTTTTAATCATATATAGTATATTATATCTCATTTTGAAATTATTGTCAATATGCAAAAGCTTAGCAAAATATAGTCATACCCAACCGTTTTTCCGCATATTCATATGATAACAGAAAAAATCGGACATGGAGGTATTAATATGGATATACAAAAAAAACAGGTGTCGGCAAATATGCCGGTAACCCATTTTGACACTTCGGTAATAGTTGATTCGGATGCTATTGTAAGCGACTCTAAACCCGACCTTTTAAAAGTCATTCAGATTGACCCGTCTGTCAGAATAACAAAAACCGACCTTTTAAACGGAAAAATGATGATAGGCGGTCATATGTCCTATAAAATTTTATATCAGCCGGAAAACGCCGAGGGCATTTGCAGTATGTTTACATCTGCCGACTTTTCGCACATGGAGGAAAATGCCAATTTTTCAGACGGTATGTATGCTGATGTTACTGCAGATACTGAACACGTTGAATGGGAGATTATCAACAGCAGAAAAATCAAGATAAAATCTGTAATAGGTCTTAATGTCAATGTCTCGTGTTCAGCTCCGGTCAGTCTGCCTCTCGAGGTGTCAGGTGATAATATTCAGGTGAAATACTGTGATTATGCCGGGCATCAGAAAATGATAAACAAACGGGATATTATAACCGTGTCGGACAGTTTGTCTCTCCCCTCAGGCAAGCCCAATATCGGAACACTTTTAAAATCAGATGCCTCTATTTGCAGCAAAGATGTGAAAGTCATTTCCGGAAAGGTTATAGTCAAAGGGGATGTAGCAGTAAATAACCTTTATATCCCCGAGGGAACAAATTCAGTTGATTTTTGCAGTCACAGTCTGCCTTTTACCGAAATCCTTGATGCGGAGGGTATCTCCGAAAATGACATTTGCAAGGTCAAAACAGAAATTGATGATTGTGATTTTTCTCTCGCAACAGATTCAGATGGTGATGTCCGGGTTATAAATTCAACCATACGGATAGGCGTGAAAATCTGTGCGGACACTCCAATATCGGAAAGAGTAATTACAGATGCTTACAGCCTGACCGACAATCTGGAAATAACTGCAAGTCCCGTTGCTTTTAAAAAGGATGTTGCATCATCATATTTCAGTCACACTGTAAAGGCTTCTGTCAGCCCCGGCAACATATCCTCTGTTTATAACATAACTGCCAAACCCGCTGTAACATCGTGGGTCTCCGGCGATAACTCTGTTATGCTTGAGGGATATATAGACGCGTGTGTCCTTTGCATTACTCAGGGCGAAGTTTGCCCCATTAAGGTGCACACCGAAGAAATTCCTTTCAAAATAGAAGCTGATTTACCCGGTTGCCATCCCGGCGCTGATGTGTCTGCCCATATAGAAACAGCTGATGCAAATTGCCTGCTTACAACATCAGGAGACCTTGGCATCAGAATAACTCTTTCCTGCAATGTGACTGCATCGGAAAAGGGCACCATTGATATTGTAGATAAAATTGAATCAACCGGACCGGCTGACGAAAAAAGCCCCTCAATAGTTCTTTATTTTGTGCAGAAAAATGACACCCTCTGGGACATTGCAAAAAGATACCATACAAAATCAGAATATATTGAGGAGCTTAACGGCGAAGCAGTAAATCCGCTTAAATGCGGCAGCCAGATTTTAATTCCAAGAGGGTAAACAAAAAGCAGGAGAAATCTCCTGCTTTTTTTATATATTTATTGAATAATCTTTTTTAAATCCGTGACCGCCGAAAATCTGCCAGTCCCCTACTCCAAGTCTTTGCAGAATTGCCCGTCTGGTCTGCGCACACAGTTCTTTATCCGTATCAACCGAAGTCATAAGAATTGGCGCATAGCGGTTGTATTCCTTCTGGCTGGGCGTAAGTCCGTTTAAATTGATGTAGATATCCCCCGTAAAAGCTATGTTGTGATCATAGTCAATCAGCACAGTTTCACCGGGAATGTGCCCGCCACTGCCCTCATAAACTTCAAAATGCAATTCTTCAAAATCCAGAAAACCAATCTGCGTAAGGGGCGCACCGGTCGACTCTTTCATCTCTCCAAGGCAAATCACTTTCCTTGGTTCGGGGGATTTGTATCCGGTTAAAATTTTGCAGATGTTTATATATGATTTGTGCAGAGGATTTTCCTCTCTGTATCCTCCCTCACCGTTATACTCCCGGGCAAGACAGTCGGCACTTTTCGAGCTGGCAAGAATCCTGTCAAATATTGAAAGCAGACCGCAATGGTCGATATCCGCATGGGTAATAAACACTGTTTTTTCAATTTCATCAAATTCCGGAATGATTTTTCTGAAAATTTTCGTCATTTCCTGCGCATAGCAGGCATACCCCGTGTCAACAAACAAATATTTTCCATTACTTTTTATAATGGTTGTATTGCTTCCGCAAGGCGGTTCAATAAGTATAATCTCAGTATTATCCGTTATTCTGTGGTGTGTTATCCTGGGGTCAAAATTCTCTCCTTTACACTGTGCCATAAGCTCGCAGAATCTGCTTATACTGTCAAATGTATTAAATGGTGAACGACCTTTTTCATCAAGCGTCTGCATTGCAAGGTTTACATATACCACAAGTTCTTTTTCTACTTCTTCGGAAAGTCCCATGTTCCTTGAAAGACCTTTAACATAGGCATTGTAAAAAATGCTGTTGTCATACACCTTTTCCGAGCTGTTATAATCAATAACCCTGACCTTGCACAACTTTTCAGCCTCTGTTATAAACTCGGAAATCTTTGCCGCATCTTCAATATAAAGACCCATTTTAAAAAGCTGAAAATCTGTCCCGTTTTCCTGTGAGCTTATATAAGAAATATTAAAATTAAATTCGCTTATAAGGACAAGTATATCGGTGACACTGCCCGGCACGTCCTTCAGGCAGAATTCAATAAGCACAACACTTGATTTTTCCTTGTTGCTCTGGAGATAGCCGATTTTTTCAAGTTCGGCATCTGCTTTTTCAAGTTGCCCGGCAGTTCCTTCGGCATCAATAAAAAGCGTGTGGGAATCAACCGCTTTATTATAACTTACACGAGTAATATTTATGCCGAGCGCAGAAAAACACCTGCTGGCTTTTAAGAAAGCACCAATGTGATTTGGCATTGATGTAACATATGTTTTTTTCATCAGCTTCCCCCCCATAAAAAGCAAACAGCCTGCAAAGCAGGCTGCTGAAGTTTTTATCTGTTTAAGATAAGTTTTGTAAGTTCAACCGGTTCAACAATTTTGCCGTCTTTGTAAACGCGCATATTACCTGAAGCAATTTCGTCAATAAGGATTACTTCATCATTATTGTAACCAAATTCAAATTTAATATCCCACAAATCAAGGCCGATTGTTTTGAGGTCATCAGCAACAATTTTTGTGATTGCAAGAGTCTGTTCTTTCATGCTTTTAAACATTTCTTCTGACATAACACCGAGAGCTGCAAGACCTTCAGCTGTTACAAGCGGGTCGCCCTTTTCGTCATTTTTGAAAGTACATTCAACGTATCCGCCGGGAAGAGCTGTACCGTCTTCAATATATTCGCCGTATCTGCGGATGAAGCTGCCTGTTGCAACAAGTCTGCAGATAACTTCAAGACCGTGACCGAATACTTTGCCGGGAAGAACTTCCATAGTTGCATTATCAACATCAGCACTTACATAGTGAGTTTTGATACCTGCTTTTTTCAGAAGATCAAAATAGTAAACAGAAGTTCTGAGGTTTGCTTTACCGATGCCTTCAATTTTAAGACCTACTGAATTTTCGCCCGGATCAAAAACGCCGTCTTTACCTGTGCAGTCATCTTTGAACTCAAGCATAACATTGCCGTTGTCAAGGCTGTAAACGTCTTTGGTTTTACCTTCATAAATTTTTTTCATACTAAAACCCCTTTTCCTTTGTATATTGAATAAATTGTTAACCTACGTCAGTTTCGTCAAAAACTCTTTTTTCTCTTCTTATAACAACAGGAGACTTCCTCTCGGTTATGGTTTCCTTTGTTATAATACATTTTTCTATGGTTTCATCAGAGGGAACCTCGTACATAATATCAGTCATGATTTCCTCGAGTATTGCGCGGAGACCGCGTGCCCCCGTCTGTTTTTCCATAGCCTCTTTTGCTACCGCGCGGAGTGCCTCATCCTCAAATTCAAGCTCAACACCGTCATATGAAAACATCTTTGCATACTGTTTTACAAGTGCGTTTTTAGGCTCTTTGAGTATTGTAAAGAGTGCATCTTCGTCCAGAAGCTCAAGCGATGCTATAAGCGGGAGTCTGCCGATAAATTCGGGAATAAGACCGAATTTCAGGAGGTCCTGTGGAATTGCTTTAGAGAAAATATTTCCTGATTCTATATCATTTTTCATCACAAGCTGTGACTCAAAACCAAGCGTTTTTTTGCCGGTTCTGTTCTGGATTATCTTTTCAAGTCCGTCAAAAGCACCACCGCAGATAAACAGAATATTTGATGTATCAATCTGAATAAATTCCTGGTGGGGATGCTTTCTTCCGCCCTGCGGAGGAACTGATGCTGTTGTACCCTCAAGAATTTTGAGCAGTGCCTGCTGAACTCCCTCGCCGCTTACATCGCGTGTGATGGACGGGTTTTCACTTCTGCGGGAAATTTTGTCAATCTCGTCAATATAAATAATTCCGCGTTCGGCAAGTTCAATGTCATAGTCTGCCGCCTGGATAAGTCTGAGAAGAATGTTTTCCACATCTTCGCCCACATAACCCGCTTCGGTAAGAGTTGTCGCGTCAGCTATCGAAAAAGGTACATCAAGAATTTTCGCAAGAGTCTGCGCAAGAAGTGTTTTACCTGAACCGGTAGGACCTAAAAGCAAAATATTTGTCTTCTGCAGCTCCACTCCGTCTGCAGCAAAATCCTTGCTGCCAAGGCGTTTATAGTGGTTATAAACGGCTACGCTTAAAACCTTTTTTGCCTCGTCCTGACCTATTACATACTGGTCAAGAATTTCCTTGATTTCCTTGGGTTTGGGCATCTTTTTAACCGAATATGCCGTTTCGGCAGCAGAATCTTCCTGAAGGGAATTCAAACATTCTATCACACAGTCACCACAAATATAAGATTCGGGACCCTGAATAAGCGGACAGGTGAGCTGACTTTCTGTTTTTCCGCAAAAGGAGCAATATCGCTGATTTTTAATATCACGCGCCATAGAGTTCTCTCTTTCTATCTTTTTGAAATAATTTTGTCTATAAGTCCGTACTCGAGAGCTTCCTCTGCGGACATATAGTTATCTCTGTCAGTATCCTTCATGATTGTCTCAAGCGGTTTGCCGGTATTTTCTGCGAGTATTCCGTTAAGTTTGCTCTTCATTTTAAGAATATTTTTTGTGTAAATTTCAATATCAGTTGCCTGACCCTGTGTGCCGCCAAGAGGCTGATGAATGAGGATTTCGCTGTTGGGCAGAGAGATTCTCTTTCCTTTTGCTCCGGAAGAAAGCAGGAATGCACCCATACTTGCAGCAAGACCTACACAGATTGTTGACACATCACATTTGATATAATTCATTGTGTCGTAAATTGCAAGACCTGCTGTAACCGAGCCACCCGGGCTGTTGATATAGAAATTTATATCCTTGTCGGGAGCTTCGCTTTCCAGGAAAAGAAGCTGCGCTATAATTGCAGACGCAGATTCGTCTGTAACCTGACCGTTAAGGAAAACTATACGGTCAACGAGTAGTCTTGAATAAATATCATAGGAGCGTTCTCCTCTGCTTGTCTGTTCAACCACATAAGGGATTGGAACATAATTGTTTTCAAACATCTTTTTCATTCCTCTCTTTAAAAAAATTAGGGCGCGGCTCAAATTCCGACCGCAGGTCGGCGGAATTTTTTATGACCCGCGCACAATTTTTGGTTATTAAGAAATTTTAGCTTCTGCGATGAGAAGGTCTATTACTTTTCTGGGAACAAGGTTGGATTTAATCTGGTCCATGCTGAGGATGGATTTGATTTTTTCCACTTCCATTTTATACTGTTCAGCAAGTTTGTTAACTTCTTCTTCAGCTTCTTCGTCAGTAACTTCGATTGCTTCTGCTTTAGCGATTGCATCGATAAGGAGGTTGATTTCAACGTCCTTTTTAGCCTGATCTCTTACACTGTTTTTGAAGTCTTCAACGCTGCCGCCTGTAAACTGGAGGTACTGTTCAAAAGTGATACCGGGCATCTGAGCCTGGATTTTATATTTAGCATCTTCAAGATACTGTTCAACCTGGTTATCAACCATAACTTCAGGAATTTCAACTTTCATTGTTTTGAGAGCTGCTTCAAGTACAGCGTCTTCCTGTTCGTGCTGTGCACGGTGTTCTGCAGTTTCAAGAAGTTTTTTCTTTGTTTCTTCCTTGAGCTGCTCGAAAGTATCAAATTCGCTTACATCTTTTGCAAATTCGTCGTCAAGTTCAGGATATTCTTTTTTCTTAAGACCATTAAGTTTTACTTTGAATACTGCAGGTTTGCCGGCAAGGTCTGCTGCGTGGTATTCTTCGGGGAATGTAACATTTACGTCAAATACATCACCGATGTTTTTGCCCACGATCTGTTCTTCAAAACCAGGAATGAACTGACCGCTGCCAAGTGTAAGATTGTGGTTTTCACCTTTGCCGCCTTCAAAAGCAACGTCATCTACGAAACCTTCAAAGTCAATAACAGCTACATCACCGTCAGCTGCAGGAGCATCTGTAACGTCAACAAAACGAGCTGCTCTTTCTTTCATGTTGTTAATTTCTGCATCAACATCTTCATCTGTCACTGCATATTCAACCTTTTTAACTTTAACGCCTTTATATTTGCCCAGTTCAGGAACCGGTTTAACAGTAACTGTTGCTGTGTAAACAAAATCTTTACCGCTGCCGATTTCTTTGATTTCAACTTCGGGACGATCTACAGGCTCAACATTTTCCTGATCGAGAGCTGCCGGGTATGTATCCTGCATGATAAAATCTGCAGCATCATCATAGAAAATAACTTCGCCGTATACTTTTTCAATAAGGCCTCTGGGTGCTTTACCCTTTCTGAAACCCTGTATATTTATATGTTTTACATTTTTCTGGTATGATTTGTGCATTGCCTTGTCAAATTCCTCAGCAGGAACTGTGATTTCAAGTTTAACTTTATTGGTTTCAACCTGTTCTTTTGTGATTTTCATTTTTTTCATCCTTTCAGACTTTTTGTTATAAATACTATAATATAATATTATACATTAAATACTGTCACATTTGCAATATATTTTTTTACCAAATAATCACAGGATTAGTGTGCATTATATATAAATTATATCCACATTTAATCCCTGTTAAAACAACAACCGTTCAACAAAATGTGAGATTATTTCGCATTAACAGATGTAATTACCACCTCAACGGTAATTTCCGGAGTTGTAATTGACATATGGTTGCCGACCGAGATTTCCCGTTTATTGGAAACCATTATGCTATCGGTTGTTTTTTTCGCGGTTACTTCAACCGCCGCTTTAACAGTGTATTTATCGGGAACTTCTGCTTGTACCATAGTTCCGTCCGATTTTACTACAGCCGTTTCATACGGCTTAACGCTGACAATTTCTTTTACCGTACCTAAAAATGCACCTTCAGAATCGTAAACTGACATTCCTTCACTTTTTTTCAGTGCATCAACAGAAGCCTGCCTGATATTTTCAACCTTGAAGGTATATTCATATGCTGTTTCTTCCGCACTGTTTACATTTCCGGGAGGAGCGAAAAATTTCAGCCCCACAAACAAAATCGCGCAGATTAAAAATATTGCTACCGCAATGTCAACTATACTTACTTTTGAAAAAAGTCTGCCTTTTTCGTCTAAAAACATTTAAGCGTCACTCCTTTCAATTCCCATTATAACTCCGTTAAATGCAAATCCCGGAGTTTTAAGTGAAATTTTCTTGCCGGTTCTAATTTCAACCTGGTCAATATAATACCCTGAACCTGTATTTGTGTAGGGACTTTCGATTACAACTTCGCATCTGTACATGTCCGGAACTTCCTCAGCCACATAGCTGCCATCCTCTTTATTTTCGTTATAGCTTATATGAGGTGTTGCCTCACTTACGGCAACAACAGTCCCCGCCTCGCAGGCACGGTCAATATTTCTTACATTGTCGCCAACCTTTATAAGATCAACAAACTCTTCCGTAAATCCCTCGATAGCTACCGTGTATCTGATTGTTTCAGTATTTGTGCCGGATGACAGGCTGCCGACCGCATAATATGCAAAAGCTGTCACAAGCAGAATCGCAATAATTACAACAAAGATGTCTATAACATTAAATCGTGTTTTTTTCTTTTCCATCATTTCCTGCCTCCTACCGAGAGATATATTTCCTCGATCTGACGTGTTACGTTATCAGCCGTAAAGGTTTCATAGAAAATTTCCGTTGCACGTCTGCTCATTTTTTCATAAAGCTCATTATCTTCCACAAGAAGTTTTATCTTTTCTGCAAGTTTTTCACCACTGTGAATGGGAACCAAAAATCCGTTTTCCCCATCCTTGATAACGCCGGGATTGCCGCCGTAATCAGTTACAACTGCCGGGAGTCCAAGGCTCATTCCCTCAAGCAGTGATATACTTGTTGCCTCTGTACCGAATGATGCATTTGCGCTTATATCGGTAATTCCTATCAGATTATAGGCGTCACTTATAAATCCTGTAAACAAGACATCTTCATTGCCTTTAAGTTCTTCTTCCCTGCTTCCGTTACCGGCTGCAATAAACTTTACTTTCACGCCCTGCTCTTTTAAAATCTGTGCCGCTTTTATAAAATCGTCATGACCTTTAACTGTTTCAAGACGCGCAACGAGGGAAACTACTTTTTCTCCATCAGCAACCCCAAAACGTTCTCTCTGTACTTTTTTCTCCTCTTCCGTAAGAGGTTTTAAAGGCGAAATTCCGTTAAGAACAACCGATATTTTTTTCCGGCTTACACCCATATCGGTAACATTTTTTGCCGCCGCTTCCGCAACCGCAATAATTCTGTCCGAAAAAAGACCTGCAATAATTTTATTTATAAGTTTTCCAACCGGACTTTTCATAAACGCCGATGGTTCAAACACGCTGTGGCGGGTATATACAATACCTTTTACACCTGCAAGTCTTGCACCGATTCTCGCCGAAAGGGTTGCATGTGCGTGAACCACATCACATCCGAGTTCTTTGAATAATTTTCTCTGTGCCAGAACACCTTTCAGGCTGAGTGACTGATCTGCCACTCCGTCCGCCTCAACACATTTTACATTAAGTGCCTCAATTTCCGGTTTAAGCTTGCTTCCGCGGGGAACTACAACCGTCAGGTCAAATTTTTCCCTGTCGTGAAATCTCGCGTGAGTCAGGACACATTTACCCGCTCCGCCAATGTTGGTGTCAGAAATTATGTTAACTACTTTAAGTTTGCTCATTTTGTCTCCTCCCTCGCTGAAATATCTTTAAGTGCCGCTCCGAGTGCAAGTACAACAAAGAAGAAGAAATAAATGCGGTAGTTATACCATACGTTATCAAACATACCCTGCGCGAGGTATCCCGCCATTGCGCAGCCGAGAGAAACTGCCGTTATTTTGTTTTCTTTGTTTTTAATTGCCGAAGAGGAAATGTATTTATAAAAGAGTATCAGAAGTGCCGCAACCGCAGTTATGCCGATAATCCCTGTTTCCGAAAGAATGTGCAGGTAAAGA
>JAZOQS010000075.1:0-4688 GCA_045656205.1 Clostridia bacterium
GGGCATAAATTGTAAAAAAAGGGGGAAATTCAATGAATCGTGATTATTTTCTGGGAGGAAATACAAACAAAGGATTTTTTTCGTATTATGATTATCTGACAGATGCGACAGAGGTTAACAAAGTCTATATAATAAAAGGCGGGCCGGGAACGGGCAAATCCACCACCATGAAACAGGTGGCAAAATGGGGAGAAGAGCAGGGACTAAGCGTCGACAATATCCATTGTTCTTCGGACCCTGGGTCGCTCGATGGGGTTGTGATAAGAGAAATAGGTGTTGCAATGGTGGACGGAACTTCCCCTCACATTGTTGATGCTAAAAATGCCGGAGCGGTTGAATCTATCGTTAATATGGGTGATTTCTGGGATGAAAAATCAATCAGGAAAAGCAAAAATGAAATAATGGAATGCAACCACGAAATTTCCTCGTGTTTTAAAGAAGCGTATAACTATCTTGAGGCAGCAGGAAGTATAAATAAAAACTGCTGTCTGCCGCTTGATGTATGCAAAACCGGAGAAATTGTTTCAAATATATTAGAGGATTTGCCTGCCTGCACGGGTGGCAGAGGAAAGGTCAGAAAACTTTTTGCTGATGCGATTACTCCCGAGGGAATAGTAAGCTATGCAAATGACCTTTGCAAAGGCAAAAGAATTGTTCTCAAATCGGAAATATATGGCGGTGCAAAGGACATAACAAAAATACTTGCGGCAAAACTAACGGAAATGGGATATGACATTGAACTTTTTTATTCTCCGCTAAGCCCGTCGGATGAAATAAGACACATTGTTTTGCCGGCGGAAAATGTTTGCATTCTTACAAGTGATATGATATCTCCCGTAAGCGAAAAAGATGCAATGGTCATAGACACCGATGAACTTACAAAGTGCAAGAAATTCGGCACTGATTTTTTAAAGAGCAGACTTCTTGTTATAAGCATAATTCAGCAGGCGGTAAAATCAATTTCCACTGCAAAAAAACTTCACGACAAACTTGAAAGCTTTTATGTACCCAATATAGATTTTTCTGCGGTAGAGAAAAAAAGGGAAGAAATTATTTCGGAGATTATGGGGTTTGCACAGAAATAAAGAGCGTGGCATAAGATGATAACAGAGATTGTTAAACTTTGAAAGGATGGGTGGACTTTGAATAATATGAATAAAATCAGCCAGGAAGACATAAAGAAAATAACTTCCATGAGCAACGCGGAGATTGAGAAAAAACTTAAAGGAATTTTATCGGACTCCAAAAACGGAGCACTCAAAAAAATGCTTTCGGGAGTTAATGTTGAGGCACTTAAAAAGAAACTTCAGTCATCAAACAAAGAAGAAATTGACGGATTTATGGGAGTTTTAAGTAAACTTGACCCTGCACTTATAAGCAAAATAAAAGACTCGCTAAGCTGAAAGGGGTGAGCATTACATGAGCAACGATATGGAAAAACTGGCTCAGATGCTTGTGGCAATGCTTGGAAATGCCGACTCAAAAGAAGAGGAGCTGAATGAAATTCCGGAAGAATCTGCAGAAGTGGAAGAAACATTTAATGAAATATCAGATGACATATTGCCATCGCAGGAGCCGGAGAATAACGGGCTTGCAAATCTTCTGGGAGGGTTTGCGGGCGGAAAAGACAAAAGGGTAAGTCTTTTAAGCTCTATCAAACCATATATGAACGGGAAACGACAGGAAAAGGTGGATATGGCTATAAATTTTGTCAGACTGATGTCCGTTTCCTCAAGCCTGGGCTTTAACTTTTTTGATAAACGGTAGGAAAATATATGAACAGAACCTACTTTTCGCGGTATGAACCGCCACCACCGGTACTTGCAGAAAAAGAAAGCAGTAAACCCAACGGTCTTACGGGAGTTTTCGGTAATCTGTTTTCAAACATAGCGATTGACGATCTGATACTTCTTGCGGTAATTTTAATTTTAATTACCGACGAGCAGCCGGATATGATAACCATTCTGGCACTCGTTTACATATTTTTGGTATAAATTACGTAAGCCTGAGAAAAATATATCTCGGGTGGTGATTGTTATTAATATTACAGATGTAAAAATCAGAAAAACAAGTGAAGAGGGGAAAATGAAAGCGGTTGTTTCCGTTACCTTTGAAAATATGTTTGTGGTTCACGACATAAAGGTAATAGAAGCAGGTGACAAACTTTTTGTTGCAATGCCCAGCAGACGGACTCCCGAGGGAGAGTTCAAGGATATTGCTCATCCCATAAACGCCTCAATGAGGGATGAACTCCATAACAAAATACTAAACAAGTATATGGAACATAAAGAAACAGGCATGTCACTCTGAAGTGATATGCCTTATGTTTTTTGCGGCAAATTCGCCGTAGTTTACTCTGTAAAATTCGCGATATTCATCAAATGTGAGGTGACAGTCAAACCCCAGAAGCTCCATGTCAACACCGAAAAGCTTGGCGTCCGTACCCGTTTCAGCCATGCCGTTTGAAAGGTAAAAATTTTTGCGCCGGTTTGTTTCATCAAAGTTTGCGGCATCCGGATACACCTTTTCAATTTCAAGGAAAAATCCCTTTTCGGGATAAAGATTTCTTAAAGCCCCTAGCATTTCCGAACCAATACCTTTTCCGCGCCGTTTTTTTGCAATTGCGAAATAGTCAAGCAGAATAATTTCACTGCCGTTAATGGTTGCACCAAACCCGGCAAATTTTCCGTTTTTCTCGGCATACCATAAATCCGTTTTTCCTTTTTTCTGCATTTTAAGTATTATGGAAAAAGGTTTTCTTTCACATTTCGGAAAGGATTGCAGATAGAGTAGATAAATTTTTATTTTTTTAATCAGCGTTTCAGCCCGAATTATTTTCATTTTACATAACATCTCCTGCATATAGTTTATCATGGAACAAATATAAAGTCAATGTTGGGAAAAATTTATCAAAACCCTTTTAAAATGGTTTTTTTTATGATATACTATATTAAACTCTACATATCGGAGGAAGAAAATGACAGAAAAATCACTTGGCCAGTCTGTTGCGAAAGGCTCGGCAATACTTCTTATAGCAAACCTACTGGTTAAAATTATAGGAGCACTTTTTAAAATACCGCTCCAGCACCTTATCGGTGACGAGGGAATGGGATATTTTAATGCTGCCTACAACATCTATGCGGGGCTTTTTGTAGTTGCTACGGCAGGTCTGCCGGTTGCAGTATCTAAAATGGTATCCGAAAGTATGGTAAGGGGTAACCTCAGGGAAACCAAAAGAATTTACAGAGTCGCATATACAATTTTCCTTATAATCGGCATTGCCGGAAGTTCAGCACTTTTCTTTTTTGCGGACGAGTGGGCGGCGACAACCAAATTCTCAAATTCAAACATTGCCGTAATGGCAATTGCACCATCAATACTCTTTGTTTCGCTTATGTCGGTTTACAGAGGATTTTTCCAGGGTATGTCCAATATGATACCAACCGCAATCAGCGAGGTTATTGAAGCGGCAGGAAAACTTCTGATAGGTTATGCACTTGCATATATCTTCCTGAAAGACGGACTTCATATAGCAGCAACCGGAGCGGTTTTAGGTGTTACTGCAGGGTCGCTTCTGTCCCTTTGTTTCCTGATTTTTATATACTCGAGAAAAAAGAAAATTATATATTCGGCCGCGGATAAAACCAAAGAGCCTGCACCAACAAAGAAAATACTGAAAAAACTGCTTTCAATAGCAATCCCGGTTACTATAAGTGCTTCTGTATTTACTCTTACAAATATGATAGATACAGTGCTTATAGGTAGAAATCTTGAAAGCATCCAACATCTTCTTTCTGAAGACAGAGTGGTGCTTTACGGCAGATATACAGGCAAAGCGGTGGTACTTTTCAATATGCCGCCAACACTTGTTATGTCCCTTTGTCTGGCACTTGTTCCTGCCATTGCAAGAGCTTTTGTAAGCGGCGATAAAAAGACGGTAAGGGTTACAACAACACAGTCGCTCAAAAGTGCATATATATTTGCGCTTCCCTGCGCGATCGGACTTGGCACGCTTGCAACCCCGATTCTGCAAATTCTGTATGGAACAAATGATGCATCGCTTCTTTTGCAGCTTATCGCACCTGCCGTTGTCTTTGTATCAATGGTGCTTGTGACTAACTCAATTCTGCAGGCGACGGGACACGTTCTTGTTCCGGTTATGAACATATTTATGGGAGGACTTGCAAAAGTCGTAATCAACTTTGTTCTTGTAAGCAATCCTGCGATTAACATCAACGGTGCGCCGATAGGCACAACGGTTTGCTACTTTATTTATATGCTGCTTAACCTTATCTACATCCGCAAAATAACAAAAGCGGATATTGGCTTTGGTTTCTGGATAAGACCTTTGGGAGCGGGCGTTATTATGGCTGTGGTTGCAATATTCGGATTTGAAATCCTGTCGGCAATCACAGGTAGTAGTCTGATGGCTACACTGATAAGCTTTGTTATCAGTGGCGGACTTTCTGTTGTGGCATATCTTCTGACACTTATTTCACTTGGCGGAATATCAAAAGACGATATAAAATCTATGCCCAAAGGCGAAAAAATTGTGGCACTGTTTGTTAAAATGAAACTTATGAAAAAGGACTAAAATATGGATAAGAAATATACTTTTGACGAATTTATAAAAATAATAGCAGACCTTAGGGGAGAAAACGGTTGCCCGTGGGACAAGGAGCAAACAT
>JAZOQS010000076.1:0-3139 GCA_045656205.1 Clostridia bacterium
CCTATTCACGGAAGCGGAAATATTCCGGTGAGAAAAGTTCTTGATATGTCAGGATTCAAAAATGTTATGGTGGTCAAAGAGCAGGAACAGCCGGACGGCAGATTTCCTACGGTAAAATCACCCAATCCGGAATATAAAGAAACACTTGAAATGGCAATAGACCTTGCAAAACGCGAAGATATTGACCTTGTTATAGGAACTGACCCGGACAGTGACCGTATGGGTATTGCAGTAAGAGGGGAAAACGGTGAATATATTGCACTTACCGGCAATATGGTTGGTGCACTTTTAACCGAGTATATTTTAGCCAATCTTTCTGCATCGGGAGAACTTCCGCAAAACGGGGTTATAATCAAATCAATTGTTTCTACAAGAATGGTTGATGCAATATGCAAACATTACGGAGTAGAACTTGTAGATGTTTATACCGGCTTTAAATTCTTTGCGGAAAAAATCAAGGAATATGAAAAAACAGGAAATAAAAAGTATATTTTCGGTTTTGAAGAAAGTTATGGTTATCTGCTCGGAACTCATGTAAGAGATAAAGATGCGGTAACAGCTTCAATGATTACTGCAGAAATGGCGGCATGGTATAAACTCCGCGGAATGACACTTTATGACGGACTTCTGGAAATTTATAAAAAGTACGGAACCTACAGAGAGCGCCTTATGCAGATTTCTCTTGAAGGTATTGAGGGTAGCGAAAGAATAAAGAAAATCATGGCCAAAATGAGAACAAACCCGCCCGAAAAGGTTGCCGGGATTGCTCTTGAAGAGTATACAGATCATTTAACAGGAGTTGAAAAGAACGTAATTACAAATCAGCAGTCAAATACAAATATGATTCCGTCGGATGTTCTGGTATACAAACTTGAAAATGACAGCTATTTTGCGGCAAGACCGTCAGGAACAGAACCCAAGATAAAATTTTATCTTGGCACAAAATCAAGCAGTATAACTGCTGCTGAAGCAGCCCTTGATGATCTTGAAGCCTATATTAACTCAGTAATAGATTCAGTAGAATGAGGAATGATTGACAAATGGAAAAATTACAAGCGATAAAAGGAACTTATGATATTTTGCCCGAGGACGCTGTTCTCTGGCAATACATAGAAGAGAATATCAGAAATATATGTGACCTTTACGGTTACGGAGAAATCCGTATGCCTGTATTTGAAAATACAGAGCTTTTTGCACGCGGAGTCGGTGATACAACAGATGTTGTACAAAAAGAAATGTATACTTTTACAGATAAAGGTAACAGAAGTATCACACTTCGTCCGGAAGGCACAGCCGGTGTTGTCCGCAGTGTACTTGAACATTCTCTACTGGCAGGAGCACTTCCGCTTAAACTCTTTTACACAATTACCTGTTACCGTAACGAAAAACCGCAGGCGGGCAGATACAGAGAATTCCGCCAGTTTGGTGTTGAAGCGTTTGGCAGCAGCGACAATGCTCTTGACGCTGAAATAATTTCTCTTGCTGTTACATTCCTGAAACGTATGGGACTTAAAGGGCTTAAAGTTAAAATTAACAGTATAGGATGTCCCAAATGCAGAGCTGAATATAATAATGCACTTAAAAAATATCTTGGTGAGCACTTGTCCGAGCTTTGTCCTACTTGTAATACAAGGTTTGAAAAAAATCCTATGCGAATAATTGACTGCAAGGAAGAAAAATGTAAAGCGGCGGCAGCCGGAGCACCCAGACTGTTAAATTACATTTGTGATGAATGCAGAGAACATTTTGAGGGTCTTAAATCAAACCTTGAACTTATGGGCATTGATTATGAAATAGACAGCGATATTGTCCGCGGACTTGATTATTACACAAAAACAGTATTTGAAATCACTTCCGATGACCTTGGTGCACAGTCAACGGTTTGCGGTGGCGGCAGATATGACGGACTTGTTGAGCAGCTTGGCGGTCAGCAAACACCCGGAATTGGATTTGGTCTTGGTATTGAAAGACTTATAATGTGTATGAAAGCGCAGGGAGTTGAAATTCCCGGTCTTAAAAAACAAAAACTGTTCATCTGCAATATGGGTGATAATGCAAAACAGTTTGCAGTTAAGCTTGCATATGATTTAAGACAGGCAGGAGTAAGCGTTTCCTGCGACAATATGAAAAAAAGTCTTAAAGCACAGATGAAATACGCTGATAAGATAGGCTTTGAATACACAGTTATTATTGGTGATAATGAAATTGAAACAGGTGTTTGTAATCTTAAAAATATGACAACAGGAGAAAACACCGAGATTAAGATAGACGAAATCGGAAAATTTCTGAAAGGCGGCGAAAGATAATGAAAATGGAAACATTAAAAGGAATGAAAAGAACTGATATGTGCGCTACCTTTTCTGCAAAAGATATTGGCAGAGAAGTAACTGTTATGGGTTGGGCAGGCAAGGTAAGAGACATAGGCAGTATTGTCTTTATAGACCTTCGTGACAGAACAGGAATAGTTCAGCTTGTTTGTGAAACTCCGGAAGAAATTCTTGAAAAGGCTAAAACTGTTCACCTTGAATATGTTCTTGCCGCAACAGGAAAGGTAAGAGCGCGTAGCGGAGCGGTTAATAAAAACATCCCTACCGGGGAAATTGAAATTGAAGTTACAGAGCTCAGAATTTTAAGCAAATCCGAGCCGCTTCCCGTTCAGGTTGAGGAAGACTCTTCTGTTAAAGAAGAACTTCGTCTTAAATACAGATATCTTGACTTAAGAAGACCCTCTCTTCAGAGAAATCTTATGATCAGACATAAGATAGCAAAACTCGCAAGAGACTATTATGATAAGAACGGCTTTATGGAAATAGAAACTCCTATGCTTACAAAGAGTACACCCGAAGGCGCGAGAGACTATCTTGTTCCCAGCCGTGTTCATCCCGGTAAATATTATGCACTTCCGCAGTCACCACAGCTTTATAAACAGATTCTTATGCTGTCCGGCTATGATAAGTATATGCAGATTGTAAAATGCTTCCGTGATGAGGACCTTCGTGCAGACCGTCAGCCTGAATTTACACAAATCGACCTTGAAATGTCCTTTGTTGAGCAGGAAGATGTAATGCAGATGAACGAAGGATTCCTTAAACTCATATTTAAAGAATTGCTTGATGTTGATATTCAGCTTCCTCTTCGC
>JAZOQS010000077.1:0-5725 GCA_045656205.1 Clostridia bacterium
CATTTCTCATGGTGAAGGCAGATTTATTGCTCCTGAGGATTTAATTTTAAAACTCGCCGAAAATGGTCAGGTTGCTACACAGTATGTTGACCTTTCAGGCAATCCCACTTCCGACATTCACTTTAACCCCAACGGTTCATACTATGCTATCGAAGGCATAACATCCCCGGACGGAAGAGTGTTTGGTAAAATGGGTCACTCGGAACGTATAGGCAGCGGCCTTTACAAGAACGTTGAAGGCGAATATGAAATGAACATCTTCACCTCAGCAGTAAAATATTTCAAATAATATTTGATTTGTTTCAAAGCCACAGAAAAAACACTTTTCTGTGGCTTTTTCTATTGACTTTATCCAAGCAGTATACTATAATAAAATGGAATAATTAACGGGAGGTTACACCATGTTAACCAAAGAAAATACTTTAGATTTTAAAAAAGAAATGCTTAAATTACATAAAAAAGATTTAAGGGATTTTTCTCTTTTACCGTCGTCTGATGAATTTGAAATTAAAGACGGAATGAGAATTGTAATTCCGGCAGATGCTTCGGAAGTTATTTTAACCGCTGCAAAAGATTTGTGTAATTATCTGCTGACCTCAATGGGCGTCTCTTTGTTTATAAAAAAAGGAACTCCGGATAACGGTGAGATTTTTATAGGTACAAAAAAGGATGTTGCGGCTGACCTTAAAAATGCGGATTCTTACAAAGGTTTTATGGCAGAGGTTGCCGATAAAATTATTATTTGCGGTTTTGATGACCGTGGTGCTGCTCAGGGCGTTTATTTCATTGAAGATGAAATGACTGAGAAAAAGGCTCCTTTTGTTACAAAAAAGGTTACCCGCAGAAAACCTCTTTTTTCTCCCAGAATGGTTCACTCCGGCTATGGTCTTGTTGAGTATCCGGACGAACATCTTGCGGCAGTTGCACATGCCGGCAGAGATGCTATAATCGCATATGTTGAGGCTCCGTTTACCACTGCAAAAGGTATTCATCTTGATTTTAACGAACTTATAAAAAGGGCGTCAAAATTTGGTCTGGATGTATATGCATACTCGGAAATGTGCATTAATATGCATCCCGAAGATGAGGGCGCAAAAGATGCCTTTGAAAATGTATATGGAAAAATATTCAAGGATTGTCCAGGATTTAAAGGAATTATTCTTGTTGGAGAAAGTGTTGAATTCCCAAGTAAAGACCCGAGAGTTTGCGCCGCAGGCGGTGAAGCAGGTAAAGCTGTCATCCCCACAGGAAAACCCCGTCCGGGCTGGTTCCCCTGCAACGATTATCCGCAGTGGGTATCCCTTGTAAGAGATTCTGTAAGAAAATACAGCCCCGATGCAGATATAGTTTTCTGGACATACAACTGGGGTTGGGCACCAAAAAAAGAACGTATTGAGCTTATAGAAAATCTGCCCACAGACATTTCACTTCTGGTAACATATGAAATGTTTGAAACATACAAAAAGGACGGCATTACAGAATATTGCTCCGATTACACTCTCGCTTTTGAAGGTCCGGGAGAATATTTCACCTCCGAAGCAGAGGCCGCTAAAAAACGCGGTATAAAGCTCTATGCAATGACCAACACAGGCGGCAGAACCTGGGACCTTGGCACAATCCCCTATATGCCAATGCCTTATCAGTGGATAAAACGTTTTGATGGTATAGTGAAATCTCATAAAGAGCATGACCTTGCAGGTATTATGGAAAGCCATCACTACGGATATACTCCGTCATTTATCGGTGATCTTTCAAATGTTGCTTTATCTGACACAGAACTTAGCGCAGAAGAACACCTGATGCATATTCTTACAAAGCATTTTGGCAACGGAAACGAAAAAACACTGAGTGAGGCTTTAAAACTCTGGAGTGAGGCAATCACAAACTTTACTCCCTCAAACGAAGACCAGTACGGTCCGTTCAGAGTTGGCCCGTCATATCTTCTCTATCTTACAAGACCGGTTAACATTTTCCCCTACTGGTGCTATACCGATTATCCTCATTTCCCGACAAATGACCATCCGCTCAACACCGTCGGCACACTCCGAATTCCTGTTGAAATCGGTATTCTCGGCAAGGCAAAAGAGCTCATGGATAAGGGTATTGAAATTATGGAAGGTATCGAAAATAAAAATGATGCTCTCCTTAAACTTATCAACCTCGGCAAATTCATTTCCGCTTCTGTTCTGACAGGTATCAATGCTAAGAAATGGTATATTGCAAAGACAAAACTTCTTCTTGAACAGGATAAATCAGAGATAGAAAAACTCTTTAACGAGCTTTACGAAATTGCCGGCAGCGAAGTTAAAAATGCTGAAAGTGCACTTCCCCTCGTTGAGGTTGATTCTCTTCTGGGTCACGAACCTTTTATGGGCTATGCTTGTGATAAAAGCAAACTTGAATGGAAGATAAAGCATATGAAATATGTTATCGAAACAGAAATCCCTGAGTACAAGAAAAGCTTTGAAAGATAACAAAAAAACGGATAGCAATGCTATCCGTTTTTTTATAGTATTATACAAATCAGTCCACCACTGCCTTCGTTGATGATTTTCTGCAGGGTTTCCTGAATTTTAAAGCGTGATTCGTCAGGCATTCTTGAAAGCTTGGTATGAAGACCGTCGTTCACAAGTTCGTGAAGTGATTTTCCGAAAATATTGGATTCCCAGATTTTCTGCGGCTCATTTTCAAACTCATCCAGCAGCGAATGAACAAGCTCTTCGCTCTGCTTTTCCGTACCGACAATCGGACTTACCTCGGTCTCTATCTCTGCTTTTATAAGGTGCAGTGAGGGTGCAGCCGCTTTAAGGCGTACTCCGTAGCGACTTCCCTGTTTTACGATTTCCGGCTCTTCAAGACGAAGTTCGTCAATTGACGGATAAACAATTCCGTAGCCTTTGGCATCAACCTCTTTTAAAGCATACTCTATTTTTTCATATTTTTTCTTTACATCTTTAAGCTCCATAAGCATTTTAAGAAGTTTTTCATCGTCCGATATTTCAAGTCCTGTGGCATCACTTAAAACCTCATAAAACAGCGGTTCGGGAGTTACAATCTCAAGATTTATAATCCCTCTTCCCAAATCAGTTTTAACTGTTTTTACATCATCAGCATACTTAATTTCTTTAAGACTGCATATTTTATTTTTTGCATCGCTGATTTTGCGAACCTCTTTAAGTCCATCTCTTACAGAAGTAAATATCTCATTTTTTATAGGATGCGACCAGTCCAGTGCGTCAAGCCATCCCGGAAGATTTATACCGATTTCAGTGAGCGGAAACTCATATAAAACGGTAGTTAGAATTTCTTCAATGTCCGATTCATCAAGCGAGGCGCAGGACACGCATATAACCGGTACTCCATATTTTTCGTGCAGCATTTTCTGAAGTTCCTTTGCCTGACTTCCAGCGGGGTTTACCGAATTTAAAAGCACCGCAAATGGTTTATTTATTTTTTTAAGTTCGGAGATTACCCTTTCCTCGGCATCAACATAATTTTCACGAGGAATTTCCGTTATGCTTCCGTCGGTTGTGACAACTATCCCAATAGTTGAATGGTCGTTTATGACCTTTTCAGTACCTATTTCTGCAGCTCTGTCAAATGGCATGGGATCCTGATCCCATGGGGTCTGAACCATTCTCGTCTCACCATCTTCTTCTGCCCCAAGCGCTCCTCTTACCATATAACCGACACAGTCAACCATTCTGACATTGCAGTCCGCATCATTTATCCTGATGTTCACCGCTTCATTCGGAACAAATTTCGGCTCGGTTGTCATAACCGTTCTTCCCGATGCACTTTGTGGAAGTTCATCTCTTGCCCTGTCCCGTTTATAGCTGTTTTCTATATTGGGAATCACCTTTGTATCCATAAATCTTTTAATAAAGGTTGATTTCCCGGTCCTTACCGGTCCCACCACTCCTATGTATATATCTCCCTGAGTCCTTTTGGCAATATCCTTATAAATATTTTCCATTTTTTCATCCTTCCCTCGTCCTCTTTTTTGTAAATTGTATGCCGGCCTTTTTTCTTTTATGAATCTTTTGTGAAATCTATTGACATATAATTTAATTAGTTTTATAATAGTTAGTAATCGAACTTTTTTAGCGAGGTGTTATTATGAAGCACAATCGGATTCTTGAAATCCTGCGCAAAACCAGTGCCTTCAAAAAGCTCATTTTTACAGACCGTGAGTTTGATCTGCAATGCAATATAAATAAGACCCAAAGAGGAGTTTTAATGTATATTGCTTTCAACGGACCGGTACTTATGAATGAAGTTAGTGAGAGATTTTCTCTTGAAAAAGGCTCTTTCACGCAGGTGGCTGACAGTCTTGAAAGCCTTTCCTGCATTGAAAGGAAACGGTGCGACAAAGACCGGCGTAAAATTTTTCTTGAAATAACGGATACAGGCAAAAATCTTGCTCTTAAAATCCATCAGGCAACAGAAGCACGCATAGAAGGTCTTTTATCTTCACTTTCATCGGAAGAAAAGGAAGATTTTATAAGTTCTCTCGAACGTATTTCTGGATATATTGATATTATAAGGAGGGAAAAGGATTGCTGAAATTACTTAAATATCTAAAGAAAAGCTGGTTTTATGCCATTCTTGCGCCGCTTTTTATGCTGCTTGAAGCTACTATGGACTTATATCAGCCTACTCTTATGGCAGATATTATAGACGTCGGCGTTGCAAATGGTGACATTTCTTATGTTTTAAATACCGGTGTCAAGATGCTTATCTTTTCGCTTATCGGTATGGTGGGCGGAATAATGTGCTCGGTTTTTTCCTCAATAGCGTCATCTTCTTTTGCGGCGGAGCTGAGAAAAAATCTTTTTGACAAAATTCAAAAGTTTTCTTTTATGGAAATTGACAAACTTAAAACTTCCTCTCTTATAACAAGGGTTACAAATGATGTTACGCAAATGCAGCATATGGTGCTTATGTCTCTCCGAATTATGGTGCGCTCTCCCCTGTTATTTGTGGGCGGAATTATTATGGCTATCAGGCTCAGCGGAAAACTGTCAATGGTATTTTTGTTTATGGTTCCCGCGATAGTTTTGACTGTTATCTTTGTTATTTCAAAATCTTTCCCGCTTTTTTCGGTGTTACAGAAAAACATTGACAGAGTGAACACTGTAATGCGCGAAAATCTTCTGGGGGTAAAGGTTGTTAAAGCTTTCGTCGGCAGAAAACTTGAAACAGAGCGTTTCAAAAAAGCCAACGAAGATTTAAAATCCATCAGTATAAAATCGCAGCTCATTACAATTCTCCTCTGGCCTATCGTCACTGTGATAATGCAGTGTGCAGTTGTAAGCGTACTGTGGTTTGGCGGAAAAATGTTTACCATCGGCGGAATTCAGACTGGTCAGATTATGGCTTTTATAAACTATCTTACACAGATTATGTTTTCACTGACAATGTCTGTTATGCTGTTTATAAACTTCTCCCGCGCGAAGGTTTCGGCAGACCGAATCAATCAGGTGTTTGACACAAAGGCATCTATCACCGATTTGCCCGATGCAAAAGATTTTTCCGGCAGTAATGTTGAATTTAAAAATGTTTATTTCAGATACCACTCATCAGGCGGCTGGGTGCTTGAAGACATTTCTTTCAGTGCCGATGCCGGTGAAACAATTGGTATAATTGGCTCAACAGGTTCGGGTAAAAGTACTCTTGCTATGCTGATACCCCGTCTTTACGATGTTAATGAGGGTGAAATTCT
>JAZOQS010000078.1:0-2786 GCA_045656205.1 Clostridia bacterium
ATTTAACAGGTGATAACAAGTCAATAGATCAGACAGAAGAGCCGGATGACGGGGAAATAAAGGAATATATTTTAAATAACAACTCAAAAAAATTCCACGAGCTTACCTGCAAAAACGCACGGGACATAAAGGAATCAAACAGAGAAAAATTCTCAGGAACGCGGCAGGAGCTTATAAACAGAGGGTACACTCCCTGTGGAGGATGTAATCCATAAAAAAGACCACCAGATGGTGGTCTTTTTGTTTTATCCTCTGACAAAAATTGAAATCAGTGCAAGTATAAATGATATGACTGCCTGGCGGGACATTTTTTCTTTGAACACAAACCGTGACAGGAGTGCCGTTCCTATAAGCGAAAGGGATGCCGACAGCACCGAATAGACTGACATCGGCATAAGCGAGATAATGGTTATTGAAAGGTATGACACCACAAGGGACATAACTACTCTTATGCCACCGTTTGCAAAAAGAGGGAAGGATAACCTGTCAAGCGGTCCGCTTTTAAGGCGGCAGAAGATAAGTCCTACGCCGCAGAATATAAACATGAACACGTTTGTTAGGAAAAAATATGAAAGGGTGTCGACAACATTTTCGTTTTGTGTGTATAACTTTGACAGAATGTTTGGCAGCCCCGAGTAAACAAAATTAAGTGCTAAAAACCATATAAATTTTTTTTCAAATTTCACAGTGCTGTCTCTGAAAACGGGAAGAACTGCGGCGGAAAGAATTAAAAGGGCGGAGAATATAAGCCGGATGCTTGCCTGTTCTCCGTTAAACAAAAGTCCGAAAGTCATAGGTATTACAATACCGCCGGCGGAGCCGATTATTGATGTCAGCGTGATGGAAATGCGTGAATAGGAATATACCATAAAAAACACTGAGATTAATGAAAAGAAGCCGTATATAGCTGAAAAGACAATGGTGGTGGGAGTGATGTTTACCGTGAATTTGTTAGCAACAAACAGACATATGCAGGCGATTACCGCATTTATCAGGTTGGATTGGAAAAGATAGGATGCCGTGAATTTTATTCCCAGCTGAAACTTCTTGCCCAGTACGGTTGATGATAAACTTATGGCATACATCAGAATAAACATAAAATAAATGTTCATTTTTGTTTCCTCCCTTATTTTCTGCCATAATTTTAGCACTTTTCTCTTTACAAAGCAAGACAAAAATGCTAAAATTATGGCAACATTTAAAATTGGGCGTGATAATTTGGAAATATTAAATAATTATTTGATTATAAGGGAAGGGAATTTGTCCTGCGTACCGCACATAAACCCTGAACTTGAGATTATTATTGTAAGCAAAGGAAGCCTATCCGTCTAGTATGACGATAAAACCGTCGTTGTTGAAGAGGGACAGGCGGCGACCATTCTGCCATACAGGCTTCATGGGGTCACATGCCCCGAGGGAGCGGACGCCATCGTGCTGATGTTTTCATACTCGCTTGTTGGTGATTTTTATGATAATTACAAAGCAGTGCACTTAAAGAAATATGTGTTTGACTTAAGTGACGAGCTTAAAAACTATCTTTATCCAATGATTGAGCAGGCAAGAAAAAATCCGGACATTTTCACGGTAAAAGGATTATTTTATCCGATAGTATGTGCATATCTTAAGGATAACGAGGCGACTGTTTCAAGGAAGAACTCATCATCAGACATAAGAAAAATAGTTGAATATATAGCAGAAAAATCTGCGGAGGAGATAACCCTTGAAGATGTTGAGGAAGAGGTTGGAGTTGCCGAAGAAAAAATAGGGACGCTTCTCAAAGAACGTACAGGCAGAAGTTTTAATGATTTTTTAAATATTGTCCGGCTTGAAAAGGCGAGGAGGATCATAGAATTTACAGACCAGAGCATATCTGAAATTGCCTATTACTGCGGTTTTGGAAGCCTCAGAAATTTCAACCGTGTTTACAGAAAAGTGTTTGGGGATCCGCCCAGCCGGAAGAGGGCTGAAAGATAAGCAGATTTTGTCAAAATTTATTGACAGAATGAGCGGTTTTATAGTAAAATAATATATATTACATATGAAGGGACGATTGGTATGAAATTTTTTAAAGAATTCAAGGCTTTTGCTATGAAGGGCAACGTTGTTGATATGGCTGTCGGTGTTATCATCGGTGGTGCGTTCGGCAAAATAGTAACATCACTCGTTAATGATATTGTTATGCCCGCAATCAGCCTTTTAACAGGTAAAGTAAATGTTGCTGAAATGGCCTATGTTATGGGAGCAAAAGCAGACGGTACTGAAATTGCTCTTAAATACGGTGCATTTTTACAGAACATCATTGATTTTCTCATAATTGCAATGAGCATTTTCATAGTAGTTAAATTGATGTCAAAACTTCAGAAACCCAAAGTGGAAGAAGCTGAAACACCAAAAGAACCCGAGCTTACTGCGGAAGAAAAACTTTTAATTGAAATAAGAGATATACTTAAAGATAAAAACTAAAAGGAAAAAACTGACATGGATAAACTTTTAAGCAAGGTTCAGAAAGCGGTTCGTTATACCGGCGGTGAACTTGGCAGCATAGTAAAGGACAAGGAAAATGTAAAGGTAAGATTTGCGTTTTGTTTTCCTGACCTTTATGAGATAGGAATGTCCCATCTGGGAATGAAAATTTTATATCACGGATTAAATGAACGCGACGACGTATGGGTTGAACGCGTTTTCGCACCGTGGACTGATATGGAGGAGCAGATGACCGGCTCCTCTACTCTGCTTTTCGGACTGGAAAGTAAAGACCCCATAAAAGACTTTGATTTTGTGGGATT
>JAZOQS010000079.1:0-5944 GCA_045656205.1 Clostridia bacterium
CAAATGTCAACAACATTTCACCATTTTTTCTCTAAAATATATACATTATATAAATATTAGGGAAAATGGCTTGACAATGGTAGTTTTTGGGTGTATAATAATGCAGTGTTATATATTTTTTATGAATAATTATTCAAAAAAGGATGATAAAAATGATTAAAATATTCATTGACGGAAGCGCCGGTACAACAGGTCTTCGCATTTACGACAGATTATCTTCAAGAAAAGATATAGATTTGATAAAATTGCCCGAGGAATTAAGAAAAGATTCTTCCGCAAGGGCTGAAGCAATAAATTCCGCTGACATTGTATTTTTATGCCTGCCCGATGCGGCAGCCGTTGAGGCGGTAAGTATGCTCCAAAACAAGCACACAACCATAATTGATACATCAACCGCTCACAGAACTTCGGACGGTTGGGCGTACGGATTTCGGGAGCTTAAAGGATATCGCGAAAAAATTGAAAGTTCACAGCTTATTGCAAACCCCGGTTGCCACGCAAGCGGATTTGTAGCTCTTGTTCAGCCTCTCCGCAAAGCAGGAATTATTGACAGCAGTCTTCCCCTTTCCTGTTTCTCCCTCACCGGATATTCCGGCGGCGGAAAAAGTATGATTGCAGATTATGAATCGGAAGACAGAAATGTACTTTTAAATGCTCCGCGTCAGTATGGACTTACTCAGCAGCATAAACATTTAAAGGAAATTGTTAAGGTATGCTCGCTTGACTCTGCTCCTCTCTTCTGCCCCATTGTAGGTGATTTTTACAGTGGTATGGAAGTGACAGTTCCTCTTTTTGCAAAAGATGTTAAAGGAAGCCTCAAAGATATTGCAGAGGTTTACTCATCGACATACACCGGAAAGATAATCCATTTCTCCGAAAATGCCGATGAAAACGGATTTTTATCCGCGGCGGCATTCTCCGGCAGGGACGATATGCAGATAAGCGTCCACGGCAATGAAGACAGATATCTGCTTATTGCACGCTTTGACAACCTGGGAAAAGGTGCTTCCGGAAGTGCAATTCAGAATATGAATATTAAGTTAGGGCTTGCAGAAGACACCGGACTTGTAGTATAATATATAGATACATTGTAATTTTGCATACAGAAAGGTTAGAATACAAATGAAAATTATAACAGGCGGTGTTACCGCTCCAAAAGGATTTACAGCAAACGGAATTCATTGCGGTATAAGAAAAAATAAAACAAAACGCGACATTTCACTCATCTTCAGTGAGGTGAAAGCAAGTGCCGCGGGAGTATATACAGCCAATCTTGTAAAAGGTGCTCCCATTTTAGTAACACAGAAAAATATTGCCGACGGAAAAGCGCAGGCAATTATCTGTAACAGCGGTAATGCTAACACCTGTAACGCAGATGGTATGGAAGTTGCAGAAAAAATGGCACAGCTTACCGGGGATGAACTTGGCATTCCTGCGGAAGACGTTATTGTTGCTTCAACAGGCGTAATCGGTCAGCCTCTTGACATAAACCCAATTGCAGCCGGTATTCCCGCACTTGCAAAAGGTCTCAGCGAAACAGGCAGCGACCTTGCCGCTGAAGGCATTATGACTACCGACCTTGTAAAAAAAGAAATTGCCATTGAATTTACTCTTGGCGGAAAAACTTGCCGTATGGGCGGTATTGCAAAAGGCAGCGGTATGATTCATCCCAACCTTGCTACAATGATTGTATTTATAACAACTGACGCTGCAATTTCTCCCGAAATGCTTAAAAAAGCCCTCGCGGGTGATATTAAAAACACTTTCAATATGATAAGTGTTGACGGGGATACTTCCACCAACGATACTGTTGCAATTCTCGCCAACGGTATGGCAGGAAACGCCGAAATCACAGAAGAAAACGAAGATTTTGAAGAATTTATGGCGGCACTTAACACTGTAAACGTTCATCTTTGCAGAATGATAGCCGGTGATGGTGAAGGTGCTACAAAACTTCTTGAGTGCAAAGTTTCGGGCGGTAAAACCCTTGAAATTACAAAAACAGTTGCTAAAAGTGTTATCTGTTCAAGTCTTCTTAAAGCGGCTATGTTCGGTGCCGATGCAAACTGGGGACGTGTGCTTTGCGCAATAGGTTACAGCGGTGCAGATGTGGACGTTACAAAAATTGACGTTTCATTCAGCTCTGCTAAAGGCGAAATCGAAGTTTGCAAAATGGGTGCAGGCGTTGATTTCTCCGAAGAAAAGGCAAAGGAAATTCTTCTTGAAAAAGAAATTGAAATTTTAATCAACTTAAATGACGGAACAGAAACTGCTTCCGCATGGGGTTGCGACCTTACATATGATTATGTAAAAATCAACGGTGACTATCGTACCTGATGAAAGGATGACATAAAATGGACATTAACTTTTCAAATGCACAGCGTGCCGAAGTTTTAACACAGGCACTCCCTTACATAAAAAAATACACCGGTAAGGTTCTTGTTGTAAAATATGGCGGTAACGCTATGATAAACGAACAGTTAAAGCAGCAGGTTATGGAAGATATTGTTCTCCTGTGGCTTATTGGTGTTAAAGTTGTCCTTGTTCACGGTGGCGGACCGGAAATTTCCGAACTTATGGACAAACTGGGCAAAAAACCCGAATTTGTTGACGGTCTGCGCGTAACCGACAAGGAAACCATGGACATTGTTCAGATGGTGCTCGCCGGCAAAGTTAACAAAACCCTTGTTACCCTGCTTGAATCCAAAGGCGGTAAAGCTATGGGTATTTCGGGTATGGACGGCAGACTCATTGAGGCAAAAATTAAAAACAAAAAACTCGGATTTGTCGGTTCAATCACAAAAATCAACATCCAGCCGGTTGCCGACCTTCTGGAAAACGGATATATTCCTGTAATTTCCACAGTAGGTTGCGACAGAGACGGCAACACATATAACATCAACGGGGACACTGCGGCTGCTTATATCGCAGGTGCACTGGGCGCGGAAAGTCTTATTATGATGACTGACATTGCAGGTATCCTTCGCGATAAAGACGACCCGTCAACACTCATTCCGGAAATCACCATTTCCGGTGCTGCAGCTCTGCAGGAGGAGGGAATTATCTCCGGTGGTATGATTCCCAAGGTTGAGTGCTGTGTTGACGCTATAAATAAAGGCGTTAAAAAAGTATTTATCATGGATGGCAGAGTTCCCCATTCCATTCTGATGGAAACTCTGACAGACGAAGGTGCAGGTACAATGGTTAGGAGCGACGACTGATGAGCAATTTACAAACTAATGATAAACTTTATGTAGCAAATACATATAACAGATTTCCTGTTGAAATCATTTCGGGTAAAGGATCCGTTGTAAAAGATACCGACGGAAAAGAATATATAGATATGGGTTCCGGCATCGGTGTAACCGCATTTGGTCTTGCCGATGACGAATGGGTATCCGCAATTAATGACCAGCTCGGAAAACTTCAGCATATGTCAAACCTTTATTATACCGAGCCATGCACACGTCTTGCGGAAATGCTCTGCAAAAAAACAGGTATGAGCAAGGTGTTCTTCTGCAACTCGGGTGCGGAAGCAAACGAATGTGCAATCAAGGTTGCAAGAAAATATGCCGCTGACAAAAAAGGTGCTGATTACAACACTATCATCACTCTGGAAAACAGTTTCCACGGCAGAACTCTCACAACTCTTGCCGCAACCGGTCAGGATCATTATCATGAGCTCTTCCAGCCTCTTACTCCAGGATTTATTAACACTCCGGCAAACGACCTTGACGCTCTTATTTCTCTCGCAAAGAGCAATAAAACTGCCGCAATTATGATTGAATGTATTCAGGGTGAAGGCGGCGTTATAGCTCTTGACGAAGATTTTGTCAAAGGCGTTTATGAATTTGCAAAAAAAGAAGATATTATTCTTATTATAGACGAAGTACAGACCGGTAACGGCCGTACAGGTGAGCTTTATGCTTATATGAACTATGGAATTAAGCCCGACGTTGTGTCCACCGCAAAAGGACTTGGCGGCGGTCTGCCTCTTGGGGCAACTCTTATGAGCGAAAAGGTTCAGTCAGTTTTAGGTTTTGGTGACCACGGCTCAACTTTTGGCGGAAATCCCGTTTGATGTGCAGGTGCAATCAGCATAATCAATAGAATTGATGACAAATTCCTATCGGAAGTTAAAGAAAAAAGCAAATACATTTTTGACAGCTTGTCAGGCGCAAAAGGCGTTGAAAGCGTAAGCGGCAAAGGGCTTATGGTTGGTATAAAAACAACCGCTCCTGCCGGTGAAATTGTAAAAAAATGTATGGGAAAAGGTGTGCTTTGTCTGACTGCAAAGGACAAAGTGAGACTTCTTCCTGCTTTAAACATCCCGGTTGATGTACTCAAAAAAGCTATCGACATTATAAAAGAAATCTGCGCGGAGGGTTAATTTATGAATCTTAAAGGAAAAAGTTTTTTAAGGCTTCTGGACTTCACTCCCGAAGAAATAGGCGGTCTTATCGACTTCGCATCTCAGCTTAAAACACAGAAAAAAGCCGGTATTCCGCACCGTATGTGCGAGGGAAAAAGCATAGCTCTTGTTTTTGAAAAAACAAGTACAAGAACACGCTGTGCATTTGAAGTTGCAGCAGCAGATCTCGGAATGCATCCCGTTTATCTTGATCCCAAAGCATCACAGATAGGAAAAAAAGAAAGCATCGCCGACACTGCACGTGTTCTTGGCAGAATGTTTGACGGTATTGAATATCGTGGGTTTGGTCAGGAAATTGTGCAGGAGCTTGCCGATTACGCAGGCGTACCTGTATGGAACGGTCTGACAAACGAATTCCATCCCACACAGATTCTTGCCGATTTTCTCACTATAAAAGAGCATTTTGGAGAGCTCAAAGGCAAAACCCTTGTTTACATGGGTGATGCAAGATATAACATGGGTAACTCACTTATGGTGGGTTGCGCGAAAATGGGTATGAATTTTGTTGCCTGTGCTCCGGAAAAATATTTCCCCGACGCACAGCTTGTTAAAACCTGTGAAGAAATTGCTAAAGAAACAGGTGCAACACTTCAGTTTATAACTGATCCCATTAAAGCCACAAAAGGCGCAGATGTTATTTATACTGACGTTTGGGTATCCATGGGCGAACCGGACGAAGTATGGAAAGAAAGAATTGAAGATTTAACTCCCTACCGTGTTACAAAACAGCTTATGGACAATGCAGGTCCTCAGTGCAGATTTATGCACTGTCTCCCCGCTTTCCACGACCTTAAAACAACAACAGGTAAGGAAATTTACGATAAGTTTGGTATTGACTGTATGGAAGTTACTGACGAAGTGTTTGAAAGCAGTCAGTCCATTGTATTTGACGAAGCGGAAAACCGTATGCATACAATCAAAGCTGTTATGGCAGCAACATTATAATATACATAAAAGCGAGGCATAAACCTCGCTTTTTATATTAAAACGTCATTGAATTTTTCTCCGCAGTAATAATCCCGCAGGCAATTTTTTCGCCCGAGTTACCCGATGGCTGCGTAGTAAAATCATCGGGCATGGAGTGAATGACAATGGCTCTGCCAATAACTTCAGAAAGTTTAAACCTGTCGGTTACAAAAGACATTCTTGCTCTGCCTCCCGATGAAAAAAGAGGCGGCAAATCTCCTGCGTGGCAGGGATGGTCAAGCCCTGTAGGATTATAGTGCATCTTTGCATCGGCAAACGGGTCCACGCTGTTTCCCAAGCACGCTCTTCCCTCGTGAATATGGAATCCGAAAAATGCACTGCATCCACCATCCGGAAGCCCGTGAATATCGGCTGATATTTGGATCCCGTCCTTTTTCTGAACAAAAGTCACCGTCCCCTTTATATTTCTGTACTCTTTGCTTCCGCTTACCTCCGCCCGGGCTTTTTTATAAAATAAATTAAACATAAAAAAAATTCCTTTCATATAACATATTACATTATATGAAAGAAGCTCCGGTTTTGGAT
>JAZOQS010000080.1:0-2333 GCA_045656205.1 Clostridia bacterium
ATTTAAGAAGCTCGAGAGCCTTTGAATACTGACGGTCAACGGTGGTCTGAATGTTTGCTGTGGCATTGTCAAGTTCCACCTGGGTATTTATGTCCAGATTGCCCGTAATATCAAGACCGAATTTTTCCTGGAATAATTTTACTGCCTCTTTTGTATCACCATCGAAAATCCCGTCAACAGAGCCGGGAGAAATTCCTGCAAGGCGAAGTCTCAGCTCTGCCGCCTCGATTGCTTCGGGAGAAGAATTTTCGTCTATAACGAGCGCAAACTGCATCTGCGGGAAATCGGGGTTGTTTTTAAGCGGTTTTAATGAATTTTTAACTGTGTAATCGGGTTTTACGCCAATGCCGTCAACAAATGAGCCGCCTGCTGTCTGATAAAGTGCAACGGTGAGCTTTATTGCTCCGCCTGTAATAACGGGCTGGATTACCTGCATACTGCCTTTGCCGAAAGTTGTTCTTCCAACAACAGTTGCAACCTTTGCATCTTTCATTGAAGCGGAAAATGCCTCTGCGGCACTTGCACTGTTTTCGTTTGCGAGAATTACAATTTCATATTTCCCGGAACGGTTTTTGTCGTTTTTGTATGTTATTCTGTTTTTTTCGTCCTTGTAGTTGATATAAAGAATATCGCCCTTGGGCATAAACAGACGGAGGGTATCCAGAAGGGAATTAAGTTCGCCGCCCGGATTGTTTCGCACATCTATAATGAGTTTTTTGATTTTTTTGCTGTCAAAATGGTCAAGAGCCTCTTTAACACCGGCGGGAGTATTTTCAGCAAAACTTGATATTACAATATAGCCATAGCCCTCATCGGTTACCGAGTGTGAAACGGTGGTCTGCTCAACTTCGCAACGCTCAATGGTGAATACAACCTCGTCTTCACCGCGAAGAATACCAACATCAACAGTTGTTCCGAGATCACCGACTATAAGTGTGCGGACCGATTCGATTGATTCGCCAATAACATTTTTTCCGTCAACGCTTATGATTTTATCGCCCGGCAGGATTCCTGCAAGTTCCGCGCCCGAATCCTTTATCGGTGAAACCACTACAATATAGTTTCCACGCTGCTCGATTGTAACTCCGATGCCTACAAAACTTCCTGTAATACTCTCATTCCAGGAGGTATATTCATCGGCGTCAAGGTATGTGGAATAGTTATCAAGCCCTTCAGTCATACCATCTATAACAGATGACAGAAGCTCCGGATTTTCTTTGAGAAGTTTTTCAAGTGCGCGGCGGTAAATATCTTCACCGGACGCATCAAATTTATAATATGCTTCTATAAAACTTTTTACGCTGTTTGCATAGTAAACAGCGGCATTTCCTGTAAGTCCGAGCAGAGTATCATCTGCCGCGAAAGCCTGTGAGGACAAAAGAACAAGACAAAGAATAATAGAAAGAATTTTTTTCATATATTTTCAACACCTTCCTGTGGGATTAGTCGGTTAAAACAGAATAAACTCTGTAAAGTCCGCCTTTGATGCGGCTGTCTGCATAGATAATAACGTCTTTGTCGGTAACGCTTTCTGAAAGCTCCGATTTGTTTATTTCTTCAAGACGGCGGTAGACGTGGAGGTTTTTTGAAACATAAAAACCTTTAAGTGTGCCGTCACAGTCTAAAACAAGCATTTCTGATGTGGGGTCATAGAGAAAAAGCTTGCCTCTGAAATTTGCCGGAGAAGAAGGGAGCACTTCTTTTTCTTCATATCCGGTAACGCGGATGAACAAAAGTTTATCGTCTTTGTAATAAAACTTAACCTTGTCACCTTTCCGGAGAACACCTGATATATCAGGCTGACCTTTGCCGAAAACAGGGCTTTCACCCGAAATATCTGCCTGCGGGGAAGCTATGTTTTTGCCTGTAAAACGAAGATTAAAATATTGTCCCGATGCGTAGCAGTTTATGGTGCGGACATATTCGTCGCCAGAGAATTTTATGTTTATTCCGGTTACCGAGCCGGATGCTGAACGGATTTTCATATTAGAAAGTATGTAGTTTTCAAATTTGCCTAAAAGCAGCGCAATATCATCTCTTGTGATATGGCGATAGGGGGCAAAATAGCGGACATCGTCAGCGGTGAAAAGCCCATACTTATATAGTGACGCGTAATATATGCTGTACGCCCCATCAATGTAAACATCTGACGGGAGTGAGTTATCTTTAAGAAACACGTTCTGTGCGATTGTGAGCCATTTTATAAGGTTTTGCGCTGATACATTCTCGCTTCTTGCGAGAGGGGATGCCGGGTTGGAATATGCATCGGTTACATCTGCTTTGTTTAAAAGCCCCTCTTTAAGAGCAAGCAGATAATATCCGTCTGCCCAGGA
>JAZOQS010000081.1:0-2638 GCA_045656205.1 Clostridia bacterium
CCTCCTTTATTTACCGTAATAATTATTAAAATTCGCCTCATCATCAGCTTTTAATTCCTTGATAGGCTTAAAGTCCTGAGCATGAACCCACATCGGAAAATCTGCAAAGGGATAGGTTGTAGGAAGCCAGCAGGCGGATATAGTATCAATATCAACATCCGGATTTTCGGATGCCTTCTGATAGCCTGACATAGGACTGTGTACCCATATACGCATTTCGTTCGTGTAATCCGCCTGAGTAGGAGCGGATTCTGTAGGTGCGTGGAAATAGTCGTGCTCATAAATCAGAGTAAGTGCACCTCTATTGGTAGAACCGGCGTTACTTTGATACCAACCAATCTGGTCAGCATTTACCGATCTGTTTGCAACAACCGCCGCCTGCTCGATTGTGCATTTGCCGTCAGGATCAATAGCAGTATCCGAAACGCCTTTCACAAGACCGAGAGCGTTCATAAAGCCCATAGGCGTTCTTGCCCAATCCTGGATTGCCCAATTATCTGAATATTTTTCAAGCTCCAGTGTATAGATTGTATATCGGATATTTGTATTATCCCTTACATACATCAAAGCACGGTGTATGAAGGTTGCCATCTGCTGACGGGTAAGTGTGCCGTCAGGATTAAATTCAGTTGCACTTACACCGCTTGTAATACCCGATGCATAGGCTTTAAGAGCGTATGCATTATCGGTATCTGTGAATGTTCCCGCTTCCGCAGGAGCTATTGCTTTATCTGTTAAAACCTCTGCAAGTTTTACTGCAATTGATGCAAACTGAAGTCTTGTTATGGGTTTTGTGTAATCATTGCCAAGTAAGCTTAAATCTAAAATTCCGTTCTGTGAAGCCCACTGAACTTCATTCTGTGCCCACTGGCTCATCTTTGCACTGACATATCTGTCATTCTTTACTGCAAAGGCAATATTCACATAATCCTTTGTAACAGTAGCATTTTCACACGCCCATTCGGGAGTAGTAGGCTGCTGATCAGGCTCAACTTCATTATAAATACCGCCGCACATTGTGCAGGATTTCCAGTAAACTCTTTCACCGCGGGAATTTACACCAATATAGTATTTTTCTGAAAGATTTCGGTCTAAGAGATGATGGTCTGATCTGTCTCTCAGCATATAATAATCACCTGCAAGATGTGGGAGTGAACGTGCCACATGGTTCGGATTATATTCACACTTTCCGCATTTTGAGCAGGAGTAATAATAAAGTGTTGGCTGAGTACAGCTAATCATTTGATATACGCGGTCTGCTGTATTGATGATTTCGCTGTAATCGTGCTGGGTACACCACTCATAAGCGGCAGAAGGTCCTTTCTTGAATGCTTCCAAAACATCGCCGGAATAAAGTCTTGACTGAAATCTTCTGAAAGGTCCTGTACCAAGCTCCATATAACCGTCATCTGCAATAGTGCTTTTTACCACATTCCAATCTCCTGTAAAACCGTTCGGAAGAGATTTATCCGACACAAACAAGGTAAGCTTCTGAGTTTCGGAACTCTTGCTTGTCAGCGGAATTAAAGCTTCACTTCCTGATAAACCAAACTGTGCATCTGCGTAAGCAACCAAGAAATCGGCAACATCCACGTTGGGACCAAGCCATAATTCTTCAAGATTGTAAAAGCCCTGAAATACATTGGGATCATCGTTGATTATTTCCGGCTCTGTATCTCCATCACCGTAATGATGTTTATTATATGTGTAGTTAAGCACAACTTTTCTGACAGAGTTCATCTGCTTCTCGTTAAACACTTCCACATAATCTTCTTTTAACGATTCTCCTTCATTTACAATAATCATATCAGGGTAAATGAGTGTTCTGTCTGCCTCTGCCTTTGTCTCGGAGTAAACATAATCCATATCTACCGCTTCTTTCGGAAGCTCCACATCAAAATTCAGTCCTGTCTGCAACTGCTTTCCGTCATTAACAACAGGTCCCGTAGTCAAAAGCTTTCCATTGAGGCGGTAGTTTCTTACACTTTCAACGCCCTTTGACGGAATTACGATATTCACTCCGTCCTTAACTGTTATGTTAAAATGAAGTCTGTATGTGTTCTTTGCAATAAAGCATCCGTTTGAATCAAAATCTCCCGTCCATTTCACACCCGAAATATCAAACACATCGCTTCTGTCGGTTGTAACAACAGTAGAAGGCTTTGTTCCCTGAACAGGTTTCTCTACATAGAAGTTTGCATCCTTTAAAGCAGTCGGCTCAGCTGTTGTAGGTGAAGATGGTGTTTGTTCCGGCTGTACTTGAACCGATGCACTGCCTGCACCGTTATCAAATGTATAACTGATGACTGCTTCCTGACCGTCTCCAGAAAGACTTGTCATAACTGCTTTTTTCTTATTTACTCTGAAGCCGCCTTCCTGATTTACAAGATATTTGTCCTGACCGGCTTTAATTCTTACGGTAATGTTTATTGTGTATGCTGTGTTTGCCTTAAAGCATCCGTTCCCGTCAAGCTCGCCAACCCATTCAACATTTGTAACCTCAAGACTTTGGTTAAACACAGAAGCAAATGCAATAGGTGCTACGCCTGCTTCGGGGGCATTTACCGTTATATCAGACTTACTGATCATGGTTGCGGCAAAAACATTTGTCGGCAGTATGCAAAGCAGCATACATAAA
>JAZOQS010000082.1:0-3413 GCA_045656205.1 Clostridia bacterium
GGATGAAAACGGGATAACCACATATTTAGGCAATTATGACTATTATTTAACCAAAAAGGTGGATACAGTTTCTGCCTCATCAAAATCAGAAAAATCCAGTTCCTACAAGCAGGAAAAAGAAGAACGTGCGAAAGTAAGAAAATTGCAGAATGCTTTAAAAAGAACTGAAGATAAAATTGAAGAGACTGAGATTGAAATTTTAAACCTTGAAGAACTTCTTGTTTCCCCCGAAATTGCTACTGATTATACTCGGGCAGTTGAAATCTCAAGCAAGCTTGATGAGGCTAAAAACACCCTTGATAATTTAATGGAAGAATGGGAAAATTTAAACCTTGAACTTGAAGAAAGCGGAGGGAATTTGTTATGATTAAAACTGAAAAAATTCTCTCGCCAACTTCGGTTGCTCTTGGTTTTTTTGACGGAGTTCATCTCGGTCACAAAGAGATTATTATTGACGCAAAAAAATACGCCGAAAATTTCGGCTTAAAATCATTGATTTACACTCTTGACACTCATCCTTCGGCTTTGCTTGGAAATCCAACGCCCATGATTTCACCCGGTGACAGCAGGCTCCATCTGCTTGAAGATTTTCAAACGGACTATATTTATCTTCAAAAAACGGACAAGGATTTTTTAAATATTTCTCCGGAAGATTTTGTTGATAAAATACTTATTGGTCAGCTTGGTGCTACTCATATTGTTTCCGGAGAAAATTATACATTTGGTAAAAATAAATCGGGAAATTCAGATTTACTCAAAAAGCTGTGCACTGAAAAGGGAATGAAATACACCATCGTCCCCTACTCAAAAGACGGAGATGATATCATAAGCAGTTCTCTTATCAGAAAAAAACTTGAATCGGGGGATATTTCCTCGGTAAACCGTATGCTTGGAAGAAGATACTCAATTTCAGGCAAAGTAATACGCTGCCGTGAGGTTGGCACAACCCTTGGTTTCCCGACAGCAAATATCCTTCCTGCCGAAAACGCACAACTTCCCCTTTCGGGAGTGTATGCAACCAATACGTTACTTGACGGAGATGTTTATCCATCAATAACAAATGTTGGTCCTGCACCGACATTTTCAGAAAACAAACTTATAATAGAAACTCACATTCTGGATTTTAACAAAGATATATATTCAAAAGAAATTACAGTTGAATTTCTGTCATTAATCCGCACACAACATAGGTTTGATTGCAAAGAAGATTTGATAGAGCAACTTAAAAAAGATAGAGATATAAGGAGAAAAATATGAACAGCATTGTCAAAGATATCGCTCTTGCACCATCAGGAAGAAATAAAATTGAATGGGTAAGAAATAATATGCCCATTCTGTCTGAACTTGAAAAAGAATTTGTAAAAACCAAGCCTTTCGCAGGAAAGCATATGCTGGTAAGTGTGCATATCGAAGCTAAAACAGCAAGATTTGTTCAGCTTCTTGCGGCATCCGGTGCAACTGTTGTAGCTTGTGGCTGCAACCCACTCTCAACGCAGGACGATGTAGCGGCGGCACTTTCCGAAACTCCCGGAGTTACAGTTTTTGCAAAATATGGTATTAACGAAGATGAATATAATGAATTTATAGATAAAGCACTTGAAACAAAACCTGGAATTATTGTCGATGACGGCGGCGACATTGTAAACCGCATTCACACCGAGCACAAAGACCTTATCCCTAACATTTTAGGAGGTTGCGAAGAAACAACTACCGGTATTATTCGTCTTAAAGCTATGACTGACTCGGGTGAGCTTAAGTTCCCTATGTTTGCTGTTAACGATGCTTATTGCAAATATCTCTTCGACAACCGTTACGGTACAGGTCAGTCTGTATGGAACGGCATTAATCGTACAACAAACCTCATTGTAGCAGGCAAATATGTTGTTATTGCAGGTTACGGTTGGTGTGGCAAAGGTTGTGCTATGCGCGCAAAAGCACTTGGCGGTAAAGTTATTGTCTGCGAAATTGACCCCATTAAAGCTATCGAGGCTATTATGGACGGTTTTGAAGTTATGCCTATGGCAGACGCCGCAAAACTTGGTGACATTTTCGTTACTGTTACAGGCTGCGAAAACGTTATTACTCAGGAACATTTTAAATCCATGAAAAATGGTGTAATACTTTCAAATGCAGGTCATTTTGATGTTGAAATCAATCTCCGTCAACTTGAATCTCTTGCATGTGAAAAGAAAATTTCAAGAGAAAATATTACCACATATATTATGGATGATGGCAGAAGAATTAACGTACTTGCTGAGGGCAGACTTGTTAACCTTGCCGCAGGTGACGGTCATCCTGCTGAAATTATGGATATGAGTTTTGCAGTTCAGGCACTTTCAGCAAAATATCTGCTTGAAAATTCAGGAAGTCTTGAAAACAAACTTTACAGTGTTCCCGAGTCAATTGACAAGAAAATTGCAGGAATTAAGCTTTCCTCAATGGGAATTAAGATTGACTCCTTAACTGCTGAGCAAAAGGCGTATCTTAACATTAAGGACTAAGAATATGGAACGGATAGAAGATTTACAAAATGGTTACCGGATAATTCAGGATTCTGATTCTTTCTGTTTTGGAACAGATGCAGTTTTGCTTTCGGGATTTGCAAAAATCAAAAGTGGCGAGCGTGTTGTAGATTTATGCTGCGGAAACGGAATTATACCAATTTTGCTTTTTGCAAAGCATAAACCTTCACATGTCACAGGAATTGAAATTCAAAAAAGTTCAGCCGCCCTTGCACAAAGAACAGTTGTGCTGAACAATATGGAAGATAAAATCACAATAATTTGCGACGATCTCAAAAATGCAAAAAGCCATATTGAAAAGCAAGTCGATGTTGTAACCTGCAACCCCCCATACACTGAATGGGGCGGTGGTTATGTCAACGAGTCTGATACAAAGATGATTGCCCGTCACGAAATTTTCTGTAATCTTGACGATATTTTCCGCAGTGTAAATGATATTTTAAAGTTTGGCGGAAGATTTTATATGATACATAAATCCGAGCGACTTGCAGAGATAATTTCAATTGCAAAAAAATATGGTCTTGAGCCAAAAGAGCTTCAGTTTCAGCATGGCGGTGCAGACCGAAACTCCAAACTGATGCTTATAAGTTTTTTAAAAGGCGGAAAACCACAGATGACCATATATCCGCCAATAATTGATTCGAAAGGATAATCAATATGACAGGTACATTATACCTATGCCCCACTCCTATCGGCAATCTTGAAGACATTACCTTAAGAGTTGTTCGGATACTCTCCGAGGTGGATTTAATTGCCGCTGAAGATACAAGGCATACTTTAAAGCTTCTCAATCATTTAAATATTAAAAAGCCCATGATAAGCTACTTTGAACATAACAAGCTCGAGCGTGGCGAGGAAATTATTGCAAGGCTTAACGAAGGTTTAAATGTC
>JAZOQS010000083.1:0-2129 GCA_045656205.1 Clostridia bacterium
ATCACGGCGCATCTGAGCCTGCATTCTTACGCCCATTACATGACCTTCGTACTGAATGAAGTAGTTAAGTCCCATACGCACAAGATAAAGTCCGCAAAGAATGAGAGCAAAAGATATGATATGCCCTAATTTCTCGTTGGGGATAAAATCATTGAGCATACGGCGAAGCACAACGGGATAAAAGATACCGATGACAGACATACCCAGAGATGCGAGCATATCAAGAGAAAATATCAGTTTGTGCGGTTTGTAATAGGAAAGAAATCGTTTCAGCACTTTTATTCACTCCCTGACAAAATAAAATCGAATATATAATACCATAAATTTCAAAAAATATAAATAGATAAATTGTTAAAATAAATATCACACCGGCAGAGCCGGTGGTTTTATAACAGCCCTAAAAGGGCATAATACTGGCTTACCCCTAAAGGGGTGCGCAAAAAGCTAAAGCTACCAACCGCAAAGGGGTGCGTTAATCCTTAAATGGATCGACGTACTCCTTTAATGTTAGCTGATCATATATTTGATCTTCATGCTCTTGCTCTCTTATGTATCTTGCTATGCCTTCTTTATTTCCACCTACTGTGCTTACATAATATCCTCTGCACCAGAAGTGTCTGTTTCCATATTTGTATTTCAAGTTAGAAAAGCGTTCAAATATTATCATTGTGCTTTTCCCTTTTAAATACCCCATAAAATCACTTACTCTTTGATTAGGCGGTATTTCTACAAGCATATGGATATGATCCGGCATTGCATGTGCCTCTATTATGGTTACGTGTTTGCGCTCGCACAATTCTCGTAATATTGCGCCTATCTCCGCTTTTAGTTTTCCGTATATCGCTTTTCGTCGATACTTCGGCGCAAACACTATGTGATATTGACACTTCCAGCTCGTATGTGATAAACTATACGTGTCATTAGCTTTGTTTTGCATTGTTAATGTCCTCCATTCTGTTTTTTTCGGTTGGTAGCCGATTTTACTATATCAGAATGGAGTTTTTTTGTCACCTTTACTTGCTCGCTGACACTAAAGTCCGTACATTCCACCTGCATAGCAGGTGGTTTTTTTTATTCGGCATAAAAAATTGAAGCCACCGGATAACCGATGGCTTCTTTCTTTTTATCTTATTTTTTCTTCTTACCGAAAAAACCTTTTTTATCTTCGTTTTCTCCGGGGGTATTGTTTGCAGAAAACGGGGCTTTGCCGCCAAGTTCATTATTAAGCTCCCTGATAAGCTCTTTCTGTCTTTCTGTAAGCTTTTTTGGAACTTCAACAACGATTTTAACAAGCTGGTCGCCTCTGCCTCTGCCGTTTACATTGGGAATACCTCTGTCCTTGAGCTTGAAGATTGCACCCGGCTGAGTTCCTGCGGGAATCGAATACTTGACTTTGCCGTCAAGTGTGGGAACCATAAGTTCATCGCCGAGAGCAGCCTGTGCAAATGTTATTGTAACTTCGCACCACACATTATAGCCGTCACGGTCAAAAAACGGATGAGGTCTTACATTGACACCGACTCTCAGGTCTCCTGACGGACCGCCGTTTACACCGCGGTTACCCTGTCCTCTTACGCTGAAAACCTGACTGTCATCAATACCTGCAGGCACATTGATATCCTGCTTGACTGTTCTTCTGATTCTTCCGTTACCCTTACATTTACTACAGGGTGTGGGAATAACAGTTCCTTTACCGTTACAACGTGAACAAGCTCTGCTTGACTGAATTATACCAAAGGGGGTTCTCTGCTGAGTTGAAACCTGACCTCTGCCGTTACATTCGGGACAGGTCTGTGTTGTTGTACCCTTTGCCGCACCTGTGCCGCTGCATTCATCACAGACTTCGATACGCTGAATGTCGATAGTCTTTTTACAACCCTTTGCAGCTTCTTCAAAGGAAATTGTAATGCCTGTCTGAATATCGCTGCCGCGCTGAGGTGCATTGGGATTGACTCTCTGTCCGCCTCCACCGAATCCGCCGCCAAAGAAAGACGAGAAAATATCTCCGAGGTCAAAGTCCATTCCGCCGAATCCGCCGCCGTAACCGCCCTGACCTGCACCGTAATTGGGATCAACGCCTGCAAAGCCGAACTGATCGTATTTAGCGCGCTTATCGGGATCGGACAGCA
>JAZOQS010000084.1:0-6846 GCA_045656205.1 Clostridia bacterium
AGAACGGAGTGGGAAAATGGACAGCAAAATTCATATTATGAACCATCCTCTTATCATTCACAAAACAACCCTGATGAGAGATAAAAACACTACTACCAAAGATTTCAGAGCATATGCCAATGAAATTGCGCTTCTTATGGGATATGAAGCAACAAGAGACCTTGAAATGATAGACAAAACTGTTGAAACACCCATGATGGAAATGACAGGCAAAATGATTAAAAATGACGTAGCTATTGTTCCCATCCTCCGTGCAGGACTTGGTATGGTTGACGCTCTTTTGGAGCTTGTTCCCACAGCTAAGGTTGGTCATATAGGTCTTTATCGTGACCATGACACACTTCAGCCGGTTGAATATTACTGCAAACTTCCCACAGAGCTTGACAAACGTCAGGTTATCGTTGTAGACCCTATGCTTGCAACAGGCGGAAGCGCAAGTGCGGCAATAAACTTCATCAAACAGCGTGGCGCAAAAGACATTAAGTTTATGTGTCTTATCGCAGCTCCCGAAGGAGTTAAAGTTTTAAATGAAGCACACCCCGACATTGAAATTTACTGTGGTGCACTTGATGAAAAACTCAACGAAAACGGATACATTCTTCCCGGTCTCGGTGACGCGGGAGACAGACTCTTCGGTACACTTTAATAAAAAATTAAAACCACCCGCGAGGGTGGTTTTTTTGTGCATAAAAAATCCCCATCAGAGAGATGGGGGATTTAATTTTAAATTAGTTTGTGTAGTTATCGAAGTAACCCTGAACCAGAACAACCGGTGTACCTTTGTCACCTGAACCACTTGTCAGGTCACAGAGAGAACCGATAAGGTCAGTGAGCTGACGGGGAGTTGTTCCCTGAGCCGCCATGTTACCAACAAGGCTGCGGCCGTCTTTTGCTTTAATGCTTTCGGAAATAGCTTTTTTCAGTTCTTCGCCGGACAAATCTTTGTAATCATTGTCAGCAAGATATTTAAGTTTGAGTTCATTGGGTGTTCCGATAAGTCCATCGGTGAACGCCGGAGAAACAACCGGGTCAGCAAGCTCCCAGATTTTACCCTGAGGATCTTTGAATGCACCGTCACCGTAAACCATAACTTCAACGTGTTTGCCGGTAGCTTCAAGAACTCTTTTCTGAATGTCGAGAACAAGGTCTTTACACTCCTGCGGGAAGAGCTTGATTTTATCTTCTGTAGATTTGTTTGAACCTAAAAGTCCGTATCTGGAGTTGAATCCGCTGCCGTTTACGGGAGCATTCAGAATATCGTCAAGACTTAGGACAACCTTTGCACCTGCAGCATTTAAAATACGTTTTGTACGTGCGCGTGTGTGAATGTCGCAGTTGATGATGCAGTCAGTATAATCAAGAATAGCTTTTGGCTGGTTGGCAAAAATAATTTCTGCTTCAGCACCGCATTCACGGATTATATTTCCGTAATATTCAACATAGTCAACGCCTGTGAATTCGTGTTTGTTTTCACCGAAAAGTTCGCGGTATTTTTCAAGAGAAAGCACATCTGAATACGGGTTGATGCCTGCTTCGTCAATCTGGTCAATGCTTATAAGTTGGTTGCCCACTTCGTCAGCAGGATAGCTGAGCATTAGAACAACCTTTTTAACTGCCTTTGCAATACCTCTTAAACAGATAGCAAAACGGTTGCGGGAAAGAATGGGGAAAATTACACCAACGGTTTCACCGCCGAGTTTTGCTTTAACGTCTGCCGCGATATCGTCAACCGACGCATAGTTTCCCTGAGCTCTTGCAACAATGGATTCTGTGAGACAAATAACATCTCTGTCCCTGAGGTCAAAACCTTCAAATTTTGCAGCTTCAAGTACGCTTGTTGTTGTTATTTCCGCAAGATTGTCACCTTCGCGGATAATGGGGCAACGAATACCTCTTGAAACTGTACCTACTCTTCTTTCGTAGTCTGCCATTTTAATCCCCTCAATCTATTATAAAATAAAAATGTTAACTGATTAAAAATACAACAATTCATTATACAACTTTTTCAGAAGAATTTCAATAGTATTTTATAAATTTTTTAAAAAAATATACTGTAATAACAAAGATAAGCCGATAATATAATTATTTTGTAGAATTATTGTGAAAGGAGGAGAAAAGATGCCTTCAGGCAATGTTGTCGTTAAAGTCAGCACAGCAGAGCAACTTATTCCAGTGACAGACGCAAAAGTTTTTCTGGTAAACAGACAAAACGGAAAAGATAATATTCTGGCATCAAGAACCACCGGCAGAAGCGGAACTACATCGCAGGTAGCGGTGGAAACTCCGGAAAAATCAGGCAGCACAAGTCCGGGAGAGAATGAGCCGTTTGCCAATATTGATATACGGGTGGAACATCCACAGTATTATCCCTATTACATCACGGGAGCACAGGTTTTTGCAGACACACAGAGTGTGCAGAATGTAGTTCTTATCCCGCTTGCTCTTCCGACAGAAAAAAGGACTGAAAATATAGTCATAACTCCTCAGAATCTATAAAGGAAAGGAAGAAAAATATGGCAAGAGTATTTCCTTTTGTTCCGGAAACCATAACGGTGCATCTGGGCGCACCTGCATCTCAGGCAGAGAATGTTACCGTGCCTTTTGTTGATTACATAAAAAATGTCGCATCGAGCGAAATTTATCCTACATGGGACAGTGCGGCACTTCTTGCAAATATCAATGCACAGGTATCCTATGCGCTGAATCGTATTTATCTGGAATTTTACCCCAGCAGGGGATATAATTTTGATATTACAAACAACACGGCGTTTGACCAGAAATATATATACGGCAGAACGATTTTTGAAAATATAAGTGACATTGTTGATGAATATTTTGATACCTACATAAGACGACAGGGGTTTGTTGAACCGCTGGCGGCAAAGTATTGCAACGGGACTACGGTTACCTGCGAGGGACTTTCGCAGTGGGGAAGTCAACAGCTTGCGGAGCAGGGGCTGAGTGATGTGGAAATTTTAAGAAATTATTATGGAAATGATATTGAAATTGTGCCCAATACCAGAGTGATTTCAAACAGCCCGTCCTATCCGGGGTTTGAAATTGGTCCCGGTGCGAGCGGCGATTATGTGAATGTTATCCAGACCGAGCTTAACAGAATATCGCAAAATTACCCGCTTATTCCTAAAATAGGTGAAGTTACTGCTTTTTATGGCCCGCTGACCGAGGAGGCGGTGCGCACCTTTCAGGAAATTTTCGGACTGACGCCAACCGGAATAGTGAACAAAGCCACCTGGTATGAGCTTATTTTTATTTATACGGGCGTAACAAGACTTGCCGAGCTGAATTCGGAAGGGCAGCAACTTTTCGGGCAGACTTTGGAATATCCGGATTCGAGCGGAACATCCACTCTTGCGACGGCAAATCTTGAGTATCCGGCAGGGGCTCTTGCCCCGGGAGATGAAAACGGGCAGGTTTTTACGCTGCAGTATTTCATTAACGTTTTATCCGCGTTTTATCCAACCGTGCCGAGAGTCATTAACGATGGAATATATGGTGAAGAAACGGAAAATGCAGTCGTCCAGTTCCAGAGAATTTTTGGTCTGCCCGAAACGGGAAAAACGGACAGTAAAACGTGGAATATGATTTATGATGCATACAGGGGTATAGTTGAAACGGTGTTTGTCAACAGCTATATTTTCCCTGAAGATGCAATAAATCTCGGAAGTGATGATTTGCGTATGGGAATGTCAGGTGAACAGGTACGGACCCTGCAGAGATTTTTGAACGGCGAAAGAACATCGGGTGCTGGAAGAGTCGGGGAAAACGGATTTTTTGGCAGGCATACAAGGTGGGCACTTACTGATTATCAGAGGAAAAACAGTTTGCCGCAGACGGGGGTCCTTGACGAAATGACAAGGAGATATATCGTTAATGCAGGGAGAGATAAAGCAGCTGCAACCTCATCACATCCGGTGCAGTTTCCGGGCAAAACTCTTAAAATAAATGACGTGGACAGGGAGAGGAGATAATGGCGAGAACGCTTGAACCTATTGTTGGTGAACCGGTAAGAAGTCTGCAGACTTTTTTGAGAAAAATTTCTTACAGCAGAGAAATCCCGACGGTTGTACCTGACGGAATTTTTGGGCAGCAGACAAAAACTGCGGTTGAAGAATTTCAGAAGCTTTACGGACTTGAGGTAACGGGGGAAGCAGATTTTGATACATGGAATAAAATTGTTGAGGTGTTTGATGAGGTGACGCTTGAAACTTCGCCTCCGCAGAGACTTCTCATTTTCCCCGAGGAAGAATACATAATTGATGTTGGCAGTGAAGATGAGTTTCTTTATGTTATTCAGGGGGCGATGAAGGTTATTTCCGATAACGTTGAAAACGTACCGGGGCTTGATATTACAGGGATTCACGACGACAGCTCGGTTGAGACTGCGAAAAGCATTCAAAGGATTGCGGGAATTCCCGAAAATGGGATTATTGATAAGAATACTGTCAATGCCATAACGGATGTTTATGAGTTTTATGTAATAAAGAAATATACGCCCGGTCAGGAGAACACAGACCGTCCAGGCGGGGAGAACAGAAAGGCGGATGAAGAGGGGCCTACAGTGCCGAGTGTATAATTATTCCGGTTGTGGAGCAGGATAATAGTTGGTAAATTTTGTGAAAACCTACCAAAAATTTTCAGTAAATTTCAGCGATTTTTAGTGCCGATCGCGGTTGACTGCGTAAAATCTTTGTGATATAATGATAAATTGCCATATGTATTCTAAAAATTGATGCATATAATAAGGAAATTATTTATTAAATTTTTTCAGCTTTTAAGAGTATAGGCTTTGACAAATACAGCGGGCGAATGTCCAACGTCCGCCAAAATGAGGTGATTTTTATGCAGCGTCCTGCTCCGAAAATGTACGGAAAAAATGAAAGAAGGTCTTTTGCTAAAATCGATGAGTCTTTGGCGATGCCGAATCTTATCGAGATTCAGAAAGATTCTTACAACTGGTTCGTGAAGAAAGGACTTCGCGAGGTTTTTGAGGATGTGTCCCCGATAAGTGACCATTCCGGTAATCTCTCGCTTGAGTTTTACGACTACTACTTTGACGAAAAACCCAAATACACCATTGAGGAGTGTAAGGAAAGAGATGCAACCTACTCGGTAGCTCTCAGGGTTAAGGTAAGACTTGTTAACCGTGAAACCGGTGAAATCAAGGAACAGGAAATTTTCATGGGTGACTTCCCGCTTATGACACCGCAGGGTACTTTTATCATCAACGGTGCAGAAAGGGTTATTGTCAGCCAGCTGGTACGTTCCCCCGGTATTTACTACGACAAAACACAGGACAAGACTGGCAAACCGCTTTACAGTTCAACATTCATCCCCAACAGAGGTGCATGGCTTGAATATGAAACAGATTCTTCCGATGTTTTCTCGGTAAGAATTGACAAAACACGTAAAATGCCCATCACAGTTTTAATCCGTGCACTCGGACTTAAAACAGATGAGGACATTCTCGCTATGTTCGGTGGTTCTCCGAAAATAGCAGCTACACTTGAAAAAGACAGTGCCAAAACTGAAGAGGACGCTTTGGTTGAGGTTTACAAAAAGATCAGACCGGGCGAGCCGCCGACGGTTGAAAGCTCAAGAGCGCTTGTTGACGGTATGTTCTTTGATTTCAAGAGATACGACCTTGCAGGCGTAGGCAGATACAAAGTCAACAAAAAACTTGCTTTTGCAAACAGAGTTGTGGGCTTTAAACCTGCTCAGCCGATTGTTGACCCCGATACAGGTGAAATCATCTGCGGCATTGATGATGTTATCACAAAAGAAATGGCAAGAGAACTGGACAACTCTGCCGTTAACAGAATTATTCTTGATATTGACGGAACTGAGGTTCCCGTTTTCTCAAACAACCTCGTTGACATTACAAGAAAAGTAAATGTTGACCTTTCTGACCTTGATATCAGAGAAAGAGTTTATCTGCCTGCACTTGAAGATGTTCTTGCCGATGCAAAAACTGACGAAGAAATTTATCAGGCTGTTAAACGCAACCTTGATGTACTTGTGTGCAAACATCTGTCGGTTGAGGACATCTTCTCTTCAATCAACTACATTACTGCACTTGAGTATGGAGTAGGTAACTTTGACGATATCGACCATCTTGGCAACAGAAGACTCCGCTGCGTAGGCGAACTTCTCCAGAACCAGTTCAGAGTTGGTTTTGCAAGAATGGAACGTGTTGTTAAAGAAAGAATGGTAATTCAGGACCCCGATATTGCATCGCCACAGAACCTTATTAATATAAGACCTGTTGTTGCAACCATCAGAGAGTTTTTAGGCTCTTCACAGCTTTCACAGTTTATGGACCAGACCAACCCCCTTGCAGAACTTACTCATAAGAGAAGACTTTCTGCACTCGGCCCGGGCGGTCTCTCCCGTGACCGTGCAGGCTTCGAAGTCCGCGATATTCACTATTCTCACTATGGCAGAATGTGTCCTGTTGAAACACCTGAAGGACCGAACATCGGTCTTATCAGTTCACTTGCTACCTATGCAAGAATCAACGACCACGGCTTTATCGAAGCTCCCTACAGAAGAGTTGATAAAGAAAATGGCATTGTTACAGATGAAATAGTATATATGTCTGCAGACGAAGAAGACGGCTATATTGTAGCTCCTGCAAATGAACCTCTTGATAAAGACGGCAAATGGATTAAATCCAAGGCTACTGTAAGATATAAGGAAGAAATTAAAGAAGTTGAAGTAAACAAGGTTGACTTTATGGACGTATCGCCCAGACAGTTCGTATCTGTTGCTACGGCTATGATTCCCTTCCTTGAAAACGATGACGCCAACCGTGCACTCATGGGTTCA
>JAZOQS010000085.1:0-3212 GCA_045656205.1 Clostridia bacterium
GGCTTTAATTTTTTAATTAGTCTACTGAGAAGGGCAGAAGTGCGATCATTCTTGCTCTTTTAATAGCAGTAGTTACCTGACGCTGATGTTTTGCGCAGCAGCCTGTGATTCTTCTGGGAAGAATTTTGCCTCTTTCAGAAACATATTTGCGGAGCTTTGCAACATCTTTATAGTCGATGGACTCAACTTTGTCAGCACAGAAAGCACAAACTTTTTTCTTTGTGCGACGAGCGTGAGGTCTGTCCATTCTTTCTCTTTCAGCCATTTTCATTTCCTCCTTATCAAAAAATAGGTAAATATCAACAATTAGAATGGCAGCTGGTCATCATCAACAGCAGCAGAAAATCCTGTAGGAGCACTGCCGAATCCCTGCGGAGCAGGCTGTGCAAACGGATCTGCCTGCGGAACGGCTGCGCCGTCACGCTTGGGTTCTGCGAAATGAACTTCGTCAGCAACCACGTCTGTTGCATATCTTTTCTGACCGGTCTGCGCGTCATCCCAGCTTCTTGTCTGAATGCGACCGCAAACAGCAACGAGCTGGCCTTTATGGAAATAGCGGGACACAAATTCCGCTCTTGAACCAAAAGTTACAATGTTGATAAAATCTGTCTGTCTTTCTTCGCCCTGACGGACAAAATCCCTGTCAACAGCGAGAGAAAAACTGCAAACATTTGTGCCGGATGGAGTCGCTTTAAAATCGGGGTCACGGGTTAAGCGACCCATAAGAATTACCTTATTAAGCATATAGCTCTCCTCCTGATTATTCTTTTACGATAACGATTGAACGGAGAACGCCGTCTGTGATACCGTAAACACGTTCAAGCTCTTTCGGGAACTCGGGAGCTGAAGTGAAGTTTACGAGAACATAGTGACCTTCTGTTCTGTCATTAATTTCGTAAGCAAGTCTTCTTTTACCCCAAACATCAATACTGTCGATGGTAGCGTTGCTTTCGATTAATGACTTGAATTTAGCTGTGAGGTTTTCAATAGCCTCTTCGCCGAGTGTTGCATCGAGAACGAAAATTGTCTCATAAGCTCTTTTGATTTCAGTCATTTCTTTACACCTCCTTATGGACTTTTGACCGCAGAAAAATCCCCTGCGGTAAGGATATTAGCTTTACAATTATATATCAAAGTTTGTCCGTTGTCAAGCAATTTCTGAAATTTCTCTGCTGATAATTTGTCCACCTGCCGCATATACATAATCAGAGGGGGTGAAATTATGCCGGCATCAAGAAAATCTTTTCAGCGTTTTTGTCTTAATACAGCGCTTGTGCTTATTATTGCACTATCTTTATGCTTCTGCGTAACCACACTCTCTAATTTTATCCGTCCACGGCTGACTGCAAGCTATGTCCTTGCCGCCGACAGCGAAAAAGGTGAGTTTATTTATAAAACCAAAGGAATAACCGATTATCTGGGTATGGCGGCAGACCTTGTGCTGGGAGGCAACTTTACCGACAGCCTTTCTGCCATAAGCACTCTTTCGGGCAATTTTATTTATGACAGCGAGCGCACCTCATACATTGAAAATTTGCCTCTTGCAGAGGAAAAGGCTCCCGAAAATGTTCTTGAAAAAACCGTAAGTCCCGGTAGCGGCATCGCCATAAACAACGAAACTTCCTACACGGTTTCGGGTGACGTAGTCGCCGCGTCAGCTCCTGTTTTTCCCCTTTCGGATAAAGAGGAGCCACAGGTTTTAATTCTCCATTCCCATGCAACCGAAAGTTATGCTCCCACAGACAAATACAGATTTTCCCACACCTCCGAGGACCGGACTACCGACCGCAAATATAATATGGTGAGAATCGGAGCGGAACTCAAAAAAGAGCTGGAAAAAAGGGATGTCGGCTGTGTTCACATAACCGACCTGTTCGACTATCCCGAATACAACAACTCCTACGCCCGCTCCTGCACAGCCGTTCAAAAGGCTCTTGAAAAAAATCCGTCAATAAAAATAGTCCTTGATTTGCACCGCGATTCAATTGTAAACAGCGATGGCGTAAAAACCAAACTGACCACCACAATAGATGGCGAAAAGGTTGCACAGGTAATGCTGGTAGTAGGCACTGATGAGCTGGGGCTGAAACACGATAACTGGAAAACCAATCTTAAGTTTGCGGCTCATTTTCAGAAGTTCCTTTTGAAAGAGAATGAAAATTTTGCCCGCCCCATAAACCTGCGCACCTCACGGTTCAACGGTCACACCGCTCCGGGAGCGGTAATTGTTGAGGTTGGCACGGGCGCAAATACCATCGAAGAAGCGCTGGCATCGGTAAAATATATTGCAAATGCAGTGGAAAATCTTATTAATAGCTATGACTAAAAAAGACACCCGGCAGGGTGTCTTTTTATCATATAAAATTCTTTATAAAAGTTTTTCTGTGAAGCTCACATGGACCAAACTTTTTAATTGCCGCTATATGGTCTGCTGTTCCGTAACCTTTATTTTTGGCAAAGCCATACTCGGGATAAATCTCATCCATTTCTTTTATGTATCTGTCCCTTGTAACCTTGGCAAGAATGGACGCCGCCGAGATAGCCATGCTCTTTAAATCCCCTTTTATAACATATTCAGCAGGAATTTGGGTGTCAGGCAGGGCATTTCCGTCCACGAGGATTTTCGCAGGGCAAATTTCAAGCCCTTCTGCCGCTTCTTTCATAGCTTTAAGAGTGGCATTTCTGATGTTTATTTTATCTATTGTTTCGCAGTCTGCAAAGCAGATTTTATATGCAAGAGCTTTTTCGATTATTATATCAAAAAGCTCTTCTCTTTTTTTCTCACTTAATTTTTTTGAGTCGTTAAGCCCCTCTATCACAACATTTTCCGGCAGAATCACCGCCGCGGCGTAAACGTGACCGGCAAGCGGACCTCTGCCCGCCTCGTCAATTCCTGCAACAAGAGTTCCTTTTGACAGGTCAAACTCCCGCATACCGAGTACACGCTGATATTCCTGAAGTCTTTTAAGCATGGACGCCGGGATTTCCTCCCCCTCGTTCGCAAGTCTTGCGGTTTCGGACACAAATTCTTCTCCCGGAAGTGATTTAAGATATTTTAGAATTTCTGCTTTTTTCATAACTCTACCTCGAACTTTATTTCTGTTTATAAATTTTATCACAACCGGCAATTTTTTTCAACAAGTATGTGTTTTTTTATTGAAAAATTTTGCCCGTTGTGATATACTTAAATAAGACCGTTTTTTGAAGGTGAA
>JAZOQS010000086.1:0-5278 GCA_045656205.1 Clostridia bacterium
ACTATTGCTCCGTCAGCCTTTGGCATATCAGCCGAAATGATGTCCAGCTGAGGCTCGGAAAATACTGCTGTGCAGGCATAATCAAACAAATCTTTTTCAATATTTTCAACATCATATCTGTTGATAATGCGAAGGTCAGAAAGACCATTTATACCGAGCAGGGAAACAATATCATTTTTAAGAGCTTTTGCTTCGTGGGCAAGTTCTTTTTTCTTTTCTACATAAATTCTGTATACCATATCAATTACCTCGCTTTAAGTGCTTTCTGTCCGATATCCTTGCGGTAGAAAGCATTTCCGAAGGAAACTTTTTTAACTTCTGTATATGCCTTTTTAATAGCATTTTCAAGTGTGTCTGCAGTAGCAGTCACACCGAGTACACGACCGCCGCCGGATAAAAGCTTTTCACCGTCAAGTTTTGCACCTGCAACAAAAATTTCAGCTTCTGTATCGGTGGGGAGTGTGATTTCATATCCTGTTTCGTATTTGCCCGGATAGCCGTTTGAAGCCATAATTACGCAACAAGCCGCACCGGATGAAAACTTAACTTCTGTTTCGGCAAGAGTTTCATTTTCAGTCGCTTTCATAATCTCAAACAGGTCAGATTCAAGTAGCGGAAGAACAACCTGAGTTTCGGGATCGCCGAAACGGCAGTTATATTCAATTACTTTAGGACCGTTTGGTGTGAGCATAAGACCGAAATAGAGACAGCCTTTAAATGTTCTGCCCTCGGCATTCATTGCATTTATTGTAGGAATGAAAATCTTTTCCATACATTCTTTGGCAATGTCATCTGTATAGTAAGGGTTGGGAGCAATTGTTCCCATACCGCCGGTGTTAAGACCTTCGTCGTTATCAAGCGCACGTTTGTGGTCCATTGAAGAAATCATTGGCACCACTGTTTTGCCGTCAGTAAATGAAAGAACGGATACTTCAGGCCCTGTCAGGAATTCTTCAATAACAACGCGTGAACCGCTTTCGCCGAACACCTTGTCAGCCATCATTGATTTTACAGCTTCTTTTGCATCATCTCTTGTTTCGGCAATTATAACACCTTTGCCGAGTGCAAGCCCGTCCGCTTTGATAACGGTGGGGATGGGGGCTGTTTCGAGATAGGAAAGTGCTTCGTCTATATCGGTAAACACCTGATATGCCGCTGTAGGAATTCCATATTTTTTCATAAGGTTTTTTGAGAAAACCTTACTGCCTTCAATTTCAGCTGCCGCTTTTGAAGGGCCGAAACAGGGAATACCGATTTCGCGGAGTCTGTCGGTAGCGCCCAGTACCAACGGGTCATCAGGAGCTACAACAGCAAACTTAATATCATTATTTTTCGCAAAATCAACAATTCCATCAATATCTTTCGCACCGATTCCTGTGCAGATAGCGTCAGCGGCAATACCGCCGTTGCCCGGAAGAGCATAGATTTCGCTGATATCGGGATTTTTCTTGAGTGATTTTATAATAGCGTGTTCGCGACCTCCGCCGCCGACAACCATTATTTTCATTTGGATTTCCTCCTGATTATTCGTAAATGGGGAACTTTTCGCAAAGCTCAATAACTTCTTTTGTAACCTGTTCTTTTGTAGCTTCAAAATCAGAAGCAACAAGCTTGATCCAGTGAGCTATTTTTTTCATTTCCTCTTCCTTGAAACCACGTGATGTAACAGCAGGTGTACCAATACGAACACCACTTGTTACAAACGGACTTTCAGGGTCGTTGGGAATTGTATTTTTATTAGCTGTGATATGAACTTCGTCAAGACGGTGTTCCATTTCTTTACCTGTGATGCCAAAAGGACGAAGGTCTAAAAGCATCAGGTGGTTATCTGTACCGTCAGATACAATATTGAAGCCCTCTTTAATGAATTCTTCAGAAAGAACTTTTGCATTTTTAACAATCTGTTTCTGATATTCTTTAAATTCGTCAGTGAGTGCTTCACCGAAAGCAACTGCTTTAGCGGCGATAATGTGCATTAAAGGTCCGCCCTGCACACCGGGGAATATAGCTTTGTCAATTTTTGCGGCGTGTTCTTCTTTGCAGAGGATAAGACCGCCTCTGTGACCGCGAAGAGTTTTGTGAGTTGTTGTTGTTACAACGTCCGCATAGGGAACGGGTGACGGATGAAGTCCTGCAGCTACAAGACCTGCGATATGAGCAATGTCAACCATCATGATTGCGCCCACTTCGTCACAGATTTCACGGATTTTTACAAAATCAATTGTTCTCGCATATGCACTTGCGCCCGAAACAATCATTTTGGGCTTACATTCAAGTGCGATTTCACGCATTTTGTCATAGTCAATTCTGCCTGTAACATCATCAACGCCGTAAGGAACGATGTTGAAATATTTACCCGAAATGTTAACAGGGCTGCCGTGAGAAAGGTGACCGCCGTGAGCAAGGTTCATGCCCATAACAGTGTCGCCCGGCTGAAGGAATGCAAAGAAAACTGCAAGGTTAGCGTTAGCACCGCTGTGAGGCTGAACGTTGGCATGGTCAGCGCCGAAAAGCTTTTTAGCTCTTTCTCTTGCGATTTCTTCCACTTCGTCAACGTGGATACAACCGCCGTAGTAACGTTTGCCCGGATAACCTTCAGCATATTTGTTTGTTAAAACTCCGCCTGCTGCAAGAAGTACAGCTTCGGATACGATGTTTTCTGAAGCAATAAGTTCAATGTTGTGTTTCTGACGGGAAAGCTCTCTGTCGCAAGCAGCAAAAACTTCACTGTCAAAATTTTTAAGTTCGTCAAAGAATTTGGCCATGATTTTGTCTCCTTATATAATATTAATGGTGGAAAAGTCTCATGTGAGTGAACGCCATAGAGATGCCGAGTTTGTTGCAGGCATCAATTACAAGCTGGTCACGGATGGAACCACCCGGCTGTGCGATATATGTTACACCGCTTTTTGCAGCACGTTCAATGTTATCGCTGAATGGGAAGAAAGCGTCAGATCCTAATGCAACATCTTTGATGCTGGCTAGGTAGGCGTCTTTCTCTTCTTTTGTGAACGGTTCAGGCTGAACTTTGAAATACTGCTGCCAGTTTCCGTCTGCAAGAACGTGATCAGCATCGAAATCGGAAATATAAAGGTCGATACAGTTATCTCTGTCAGGTCTGCCGATTTCATCAAGGAAAGGCAGGTTTAAAACCTTGTCGTGCTGACGGAGATGCCAGTTGTCGGCTTTCTGACCTGCAAGTCTTGTACAGTGAATTCTGGACTGCTGACCTGCACCAACACCGATTGCCTGTCCGTCTGCCGCAAAGCAAACAGAGTTGGATTGTGTGTATTTAAGAGTAATGAGTGCAACGATAAGGTTTCTGATTGCACTTTCGGGAAGTTCTTTGTTTTCTGTAACAATTTCATTTAAAAGTTCACGGTTGATTTCAAAATCATTTCTGCCCTGTTCAAATGTAATGCCGAAAACCTGTTTTCTTTCGATGGGATCGGGAACGTAATTTTCATCAATTTTTACAATGTTGTATGTGCCTTTGCGTTTTGTTTTTAAAATTTCAAGTGCTTCGTCGGAATATCCCGGAGCAATAACACCGTCGGAAACTTCTCTTGCGATAAGGGAAGCTGTAACTTTGTCACAAACATCCGAAAGAGCAATCCAGTCACCGAAAGAACTCATTCTGTCTGTACCTCTTGCACGTGCATAAGCAAGAGCAAGGGGAGAAGAATCAAGATCAGCAATATCATCAACAAAACATGCTTTTTTGAGTTTGTCGCTCATAGGAAGACCGAGAGCGGCAGATGTAGGACTAACGTGTTTAAATGATGTTGCACAGGGGATGCCAAGAGCCGCTTTTAAATCACGTACCAAAAGCCAGCTGTTAAAAGCATCAAGGAAGTTGATATAACCGGGTTTGCCGTTTAAAATTTCAACAGGAAGATCGCTTCCGTCGTGCATATAAATTCTGGAAGGTTTCTGGTTAGGGTTACAACCGTATTTAAGTTCAAAAGAATTCATTACTGAAGACCTCCTTCGTGTTTGTTAACTATTCTTGTATCAATTTCGCCTGTTTCAAGGTTAGTGAAACGAACGAACATAGAAATCTTGTTGTTTTCGTCAAGAGCTTCCCATACTTTTTTTGTCAGTTCATCAATGTCGTTGGGAAGAGAAATTCTTTCCGGTTCACCGGTGAATGTGGGAAGGGGATTTCCGTCGCAGTTGTATGTGTGGATAAAATGTCCTACGCCTGCGATAGAGGGATATGTGAATGTATATCTGCTGCAGGCAGAGCCTTCGGCATCTGCACTTTTTAAAATGTTCATTTTATAAGTGAAATCATTTTTATCAAATATAAGCATACCACTGATTCTGGGAGTGAAGTTGGGAGCGTCCGGTTCAAACTCGCGGGTGTCAAGAGCCGCTTCAAAGCTTTCTCCTTTTACAAGGTGGTCATAAACTGTATCGGTCTGGTCGCCGTTTGTTACGATAAGTTTGTTTTCGAATTTTCTGACAGGGGAATAGATGATAAGTGACGGGTCGGAAACCTTGCTTTCGTCAAATGGGTAAATGGTGATGTCTTCACCGTTTACTCTGAAAACTCTGTTGCGGGAGTTTTCGCTTCTGCCCATAATGAAATAGATGGCAACAGCATTTTTACCGTCAGCAGTCTTGCCGATTGCAATACCTCTGCCGGCATATGTATTTTCTTTCAGAAGGTCTAAAAGACAGTTTGTTTCGTAAACGTTCATTTCTTCTTCTCCTTTACAATTTGTTTGGATACAAGCTCGCAAGCCTTGGGGAGTATAATCCATTCAGCCTGCTGCATAACACGCTTCTGAAGAGTTTCAGGAGTGTCATTTTTAAGTATTTTAACAGCTTTCTGTGCGATGATTTTTCCACCGTCGGGAATTTCATTTACAAAGTGAACTGTCGCACCTGTTACCTTAACACCATATTTTAAAGCTTCCTCGTGCACTTTAAGACCATAATATCCTTTTCCGCAGAAAGAGGGGATAAGTGCCGGATGGACATTTATAATACGGTTTGCAAATCGTGATGTAAATTTTTCTGACAGAATTTTCATAAATCCTGCAAGAACTATAAGGTCAATCTGTTCATTTTCAAGCTTTGCTATGAGTTTATCTTCAAAATCGGATGATGCAGAGGGAATCACAAAAGTGTCAATCCCTGCGTTTTTTGCACGGGTGAGTGCAAATGCATCAGGGTTACCCGAAATTACAAGTGAAATCTCGCCGGTTTTTATGATGCCTTTTTTCTGCGCATCAATCATAGCCTGCAGATTTGTACCGCCTCCTGAAAC
>JAZOQS010000087.1:0-5376 GCA_045656205.1 Clostridia bacterium
GCAATATACATTTCCGCAAGTTCTTTTACGGTGATGCCCATTTCGTTTGCCTTGTTTATCATTTTATCGTCAATGTCGGTAAAATTCTGAACGAATTTAACTTTCATTCCCTGATATTCAAAATATCTGCGGAGGGTGTCAAAAATAATAAACGGTCTTGCGTTACCTATATGAAAGAAGTTATAAACAGTAGGTCCGCAGGAATACATGCTTACCTCACCCGGTTTTATGGGCACAAATTCTTCTTTCTGTCTTGTCATGCTGTTATACAGTTTCATTTCTATTATCCTCCGAATTAATTTCCTTTTTGATTCTGTCAATTTCCGCCCGCAGTCTGCAAAGCTCCATTGAAACGGGATCGGGAACGTGAATCTGGTCAAGCTCTTCCACTTTCCGTCCGCCTATTCTTACAGTTCTTGCCGGAACGCCCACACAAGTGGACCCCGGTCCGACATCATTTAAAACCACCGCTCCGGCTGCGATTTTTGAGCCTGCACCGATGGTTATGGGACCCAAAACTTTCGAGCCTGCACCAACCATAACCTTTTCTTCCAGAGTCGGATGACGTTTGCCCGATTCTTTACCGGTACCGCCAAGTGTGGAGTTCTGATAAATGGTACAGTTGTCGCCAACCTCGGCAGTTTCGCCTATTACAACGCCTGTTCCGTGGTCAATGAACACACCCTTGCCAAGTGTCGCTCCCGGGTGAATTTCTATCCCGGTGAAAAATTTCACAAGCTGTGAAATGAGCCTTGCAAGAAAGAAACATTTTATTTTATAAAGTCCGTGAGCAAGTCTGTGCCACATAACTGCGTGCAGTCCCGGATAAAGAAGAAAAACCTCTATCCCGCTTCTTGCCGCCGGGTCACGTTCTTTTATTGCTTTTATATCGTAAATAAGTCCCATAATTTTTTCTCCTAAATGAGAGATATTATCCTCTTAACAAGTCTTGTAATTTTATCGGAATTTTCGTCTGCTGTTTTTTTCACGTCATCATGAGAAAGAATCTCATCCGACAGGCCTGCCGCCAGATTGGTTATGCAGGAAATTCCAAGTACATTCATACCGCAGTGAGCCGCTGTGATAACCTCGGGGACTGTGGACATGCCAACAGCGTCCGCTCCAAGTATTTTAAGCATTCTGATTTCTGCGGGAGTTTCATAGCTGGGGCCGGGCATAAATGCGTAAACCCCTTCTTTTAAGTCCACATTTTCAATTTTTGCAGCATTTCTTGCCACATCACGAAGCTCGGGGGTGTACGCCCGGCTCATATCATTGAACCTCGGACCAAGTTCATCTATATTTTCACCACGAAGAGGTGAATCGTCAAAAAACTTGATGTGGTCCAGGATGAGCATAAGCGCTCCCTGACTGAAGCTTTCATGAATTCCGCCTGCCGCGTTTGTAACTATCAGATTTTTAACACCGGCAACCTTCAGCACTCTGACAAAAAATGCCGCCTGCTGCATGGTGTACCCTTCATAAAAATGGAATCTGCCCGACATGCAAAGCACACTTTTGCCATCCACATCGCCGCAAATCATTTTTCCTGCATGCCCCGGAGCTGTTGAAATGGGAAATCCGGGGATTTCACCGTAACCGATGGTCTTTTTGTTTGCCAGACAATCGGCAAAACCCCCCAGTCCCGAACCTAAAACAATTGCTGTTTCGGGGATTTTATCAAAACGCGAAAGCAGGTATCCTGCCGCTTTTCTTACCTTTTCCATATCCTAAATATCCTTAAAAAGTTTTAAATTTTTGCCGAGATAATCCCAACCGGAAATTACTGTCAGCGCCGCTGTTGCCCACATAAGGATGTCAAGCACGGTTATTCCTGAAAATGAAATATACTGACCTATATTAAATGGGAAAAGACCTATACTTATAACAACCATCTGGACAACCGTTTTAACCTTGCCCCACATACTTGCTGCAATAACCACGCCGCCTTCAGCCGCTACCATACGGACACCCGCAACAATATATTCTCTTAAGGTGATTATAAAGAGCACCCATATGTAAGACAGATTATCCATTGCGAGAACTGAAAGTGCCGCAGTAACCAAAAGTTTGTCTGCAAGCGGGTCCATAAATTTGCCGAAATTTGTCACTATTCCGCGCTTTCTTGCTATGTTTCCATCAAGAAAATCTGTGAAAGATGCTATCCAGAAAACAAGGAGTGCAAGAATATCCCATAAAATTCCGGGGATAAACGCAAATGCTATAAATACAGGGATTAAAAGCACCCTTAAAACTGTCAGTTTGTTTGGTAGATTCATATTCTTTCTCCTTTCAGGTCATACTGGTCGGCATCGGTAATCAGAACTTTTACATATTCGCCCCCTTTAAGCTCATCGCTGTCAAAAATAACAGCGCCGTCAATCTCGGGGGAGTCTCCCATTGTTCTGCCGACATATTTTCCGTCCATCATTTCTTCGGTTAAGACCTCAAGGGTCTGACCGATTTTTTCTTTATTTCTCTCAAAGGAAATTTTCTGCTGAATCATCATCAGCATATTTTTTCTCTCTTCTTTTACCTCATCGTCAATCTGGTCAGGCAGGAGCGCTGCCGGAGTGTCCTCCTCGGCAGAATAGGAAAATACGCCCACCCTGTCAAACCGCATTTCTTCTATAAAGCTTTTAAGCTCATTAAAATCATCTTCCGTTTCTCCCGGGAAACCTGCAATAAATGTGCTTCGAAGCACTATTCCCGGAACTTTTTCACGAAGAGTTTTTATAAGGGTTTCGCAGTTTTCTCTTGTGGTTCTTCTGCCCATCCGTTTTAAAATTTTGTCAGACGCGTGCTGAATAGGTATGTCAAAATATTTGCACACCTTTTCATTTTTCGCCATGACATCAATAAGCTCGGGATAAATATATTCGGGATAGCAGTAATGCACTCTTATCCACTTTATTTTTTCAATTTCCGACAGTTTCTCTATAAGAATATGCAGTGACTGCCTGTCATATAAATCCGTGCCGTAATTTGAGGTGTCCTGAGCAATTAAAATAAGCTCGGTCACACCTTTTTCGGCTAATTTTTCCGCCTCGGAAACTATATCCTCTATCGGTCTTGAACGGTACTTGCCACGCAGTTTGGGGATAATGCAATATGTACATTTGTTGTCGCAGCCGTCAGCAATTTTAAGATATGCCGAGTATGGCGGAGTTGCAAGAACCCTGTCGAAACATTTGATTTCGCGGCTGACGTCGGGCAGGTGACGAACTGTGTTGTCCGCAATGACCTGTTCAATTACATCTTTAATATCGGTGTACCCGGATGTGCCTACAACCGCATCAACCTCGGGAAGCTCATCAAAAATCTCGTCCGGATATCTCTGCGCAAGACAGCCTGTTACCACCAGTTTTTTCAGGCACCCCATTTCCTTGTATTTACCCATTTCAATAATGGTGTCAATGGATTCCTGCTTTGCATCATTTATAAATCCACAGGTGTTTATGATAATTATATCCGCATCTTCGGGATTTGCAACAATCTCACAATCATCCTTAAGTATGCCTATCATGGTTTCGGTGTCTGTCAGATTTTTAGGGCATCCGAGCGACACAAATCCAATTTTAAGTTTCATATTCAAAATCTCCAAGTACCTTGTTTATGTCCCAAAGGCCAAAGCCTTTGCCGCAAAGTCTGCGTTTAAGTTTTTCTATACCTTTTTTGTCAGGACATTTTTTAAGCTCCGATTCTATCAGCGCATAAAGCTGGGAAAAATCGTCAAGCTCTGCCGTCAGCTCCGAAATAAGTTCTCTGTCAATACCTTTAAGAGCAAGCTTTTGCCGTATCATACGAACGCTGTATCTTTTAAGGTTTACCGCGTCTTTCACATAACACTCGGCATAGTCCCGGTCGTCAAGAAATCCATTTTTCTCGTAAAAGTCTGCCGCAGAATCTATATCCTCCTGCGAAAAACTTTTGAGCCGGAGTTTCTGACAAAGGTCTGCCCTGGTTTTTCTGCCGGCAGTAAGAAGTCTTGCCGCTGCACGTTTTGCTCCCTCTCTGCCCGATAAGGTGCAGATTTTTTCAAAAAGCTCTTCCGAAACTTCCATCCCCTCTTTTAGTCCCAGTTTGTAGACAGACATATCGTCCAGGTAAATGGGGTGATTATCGTCAATCACTACTGAGAAAAGTCCGGATGCTTTGAACTTTAATTTTTCAAGCTTCATTATTCTTCAGTTTCCTCTTCGGGGAGATTTTCATTTCCCAGAAGCCCTCTGTTTGTTCTGATAATAAGCTCAATTTCGTCCATAACTTCGGGGTTGTCAATCAGGAATTTTTTAGCGTTATCCCTGCCCTGTGCAATTCTTGCATCTTTATAAGCAAACCATGCACCGCTCTTCTGGATAATTCCTTCCTCAACACCCATATCAACAATTTCACCGGCTTTGGAAATACCTTCGCCGTACATAATATCAAATTCGGCATCTTTAAAGGGAGGAGCCATTTTGTTTTTAACAATTTTAGCTCTTGTTTTGTTACCCACAATATCAGTACCGATTTTGATAGCTTCACCGCGGCGGATTTCTATTCTTACAGATGAATAGAATTTAAGCGCACGACCACCTGTTGTAGTTTCGGGGTTGCCGAACATAACGCCGATTTTTTCACGAAGCTGGTTTATAAATATAACAATTGTATTGGATTTATTAACAATACCTGTAAGTTTTCTGAGTGCCTGGGACATAAGACGAGCCTGAAGTCCCACAACAGAATCGCCCATTTCACCTTCAATTTCGGTTTTGGGAACAAGTGCCGCAACAGAGTCAATTACAATAACGTCAATCGCTCCGCTTCTTGTCAGCATTTCTGTGATTTCAAGTGCCTGTTCGCCGTTATCCGGCTGTGAAACAATCATTTTTTCCACATCAACGCCGAGTTTTTTAGCATATTCGGGGTCAAGCGCGTGTTCCGCGTCAACAAACGCAACCTCGCCGCCCATTTTCTGTGCTTCTGCAATAATATGCAGAGCTATTGTAGTTTTACCGGAAGATTCAGGTCCGTAAATTTCTGTAATTCTGCCACGCGGAATACCGCCTATTCCAAGAGCCGAGTCCAGACCTATCGAGCCGGAGGAAATTACTTCCACCTGCTGAACGCCTTTGTCGCCCATTCTCATAACGGTACCTTTACCGAATCTTTTTTCCATCTCCAAAAACTTTGCCTTTAAGGCTTCCTGTTTCTCCTGATCATTTGTTACACTATTCAGCTGTTTCGTTTCTTTCATAATATCCAGTCTCCTCCAAAATAAGTTTTAATATTTCTTTGGTTGTCTTTTTTCTTATAGAATTTCTGCTGCCCGAAAGTTTAAGCTTTTTGCACATTGACTTTCTGCCTGTTGAAATGGCAATATATACAAGCCCC
>JAZOQS010000088.1:0-2811 GCA_045656205.1 Clostridia bacterium
AATCACGCCTGTTCCCGATGAGGTGCGCGGTCAGATTGTAAAGGCTACCATCGTGCTTGTGAAAGGCAATGAAGGCACAGACGAACTCAAAAAAGAAATTCAGGAATATGTTAAAACACATACTGCTCCTTACAAATATCCCAGAATCGTTGAGTTCGTTGATGAACTTCCCAAGACAATCAGCGGTAAGGTAAGACGCGTTGAAATCCGTAAGAATGACTTGGAGAAATTCAAGAAATAGGTGAATCTTATAAAACGACAAAATTTATAAAAAACACTTGACTTTATTCTTTTAAAGTGATAGAATATCAAACATGTTAAATGCGTTTGAGTAAGAACAAGTAAGTTTGGAAGGAACCTTGAGAGAGTTGCCGGGTGGTGCGAGGCAATGGGGATGTCCATACCGAATACCTCTTACGAGCAGTGCACCGAACAAAATTATATTTTAAATAGGCTGCAACGGGTGTTTCCGTTATAGAACTAAGGTATGCATGTACCTGATAAGGCCGCGATTGTGAGATGGCGGCGAACTGAGGTGGTACCGCGGGAAAGTTTCTCGCCCTCTGTATTCTAAACATGGATACGGAGGGCGTATTTTTTTATCTCCGTAATCTAAGCAAGGAGGAAAACATATGACAAACGCGCAAACTTACACATTGATTGCTCTTTGCATTTATGCAATTGCAATGACACTGATCGGATGCATCAGCTACGGCAAATCAAAAACCCTTGACGGATTTTTAATTGGCGGTAGAAACATCGGTGCATGGGCAACGGCATTTGCTTACGGCACTGCATACTTTTCAGCCGTGGTTTTTGTAGGCTACGCAGGACAGCATGGCTGGAACATCGGCATCGGCAGTATCTGGATTGGTGTCGGTAATGCGGTGTTAGGATGCCTGCTCTCATGGCTTTTGTTTGCAAACCGTACAAGAAAGATGACGCATAAGCTTCATGCAAGAACCATATCCGATTATTTTGAAAAAAGATATGCTTCAAAGGGTCTCAAGATTTTAGCAGCGGTTATCATCTTTGTATTCCTTGTGCCCTATTCAGCGGCAGTTTACAAAGGTCTCGGCTCGCTTTTTAGTGCAGTATTTCCCGGTGTTGAAACCTGGGTATGGATGCTGATCATCGCATGCCTAACAGCAATTTATCTGGTTGCAGGCGGATATATAGCTGCCGCTTACGCAGACCTTGTGCAGGGAATTATTATGATTGCCGGCGTTGTTTGTCTTGTTTGTGCAGTTCTCAGTCATGATGCGGTTGGCGGTATCGTTGGTCTGATTGAAAATTTAAAGAACTTTCAGTCAGCGGCAGGCGACCCGAATCCCACAACGGGAGCACAGCTTACAAATATTTTTGGCGGCTCTTCCTTTCGGTTCCTTTGTTTTAACATTATGCTTACAAGCTTCGGTACGTGGGGACTTCCGCAGATGATTGGTAAGTTCTATGCCATCAAAGACACAGCGGCAATTAAGCGCGGTACAATTATTTCTACTATTTTCTGTTTTGTTATCGGTTGCGGTGCATACCTTGTCGGTTCCGCATCAAGATTGATCCTAGGCGGTGTGCTTCCGGAGGGCGGAATTGACGCTGTTATACCGGCGGTTCTTATGAATGTTTTAAGTGGTGGAACATTGGGTGTTATTCTTTTAGCAGTTATTATGACGCTTTTACTTTCTGCATCCATGTCAACGCTCGAGGCAGTTGTTTTAACCTCTGCTTCAGCTGTTGCGGTTGACCTGATCCCTGCAGTCAGAAAGAAAGAAACCAAGCCTGAAACACAGATGCTTCTCACAAGAATTCTTTGCCTTACATTCGTTGCTTGTTCGTTTATTTTTGCAACACAGAACATTCCGATTATTGTAAGTCTTATGTCATTCTCTTGGGGCATTGTTTCCGGCTGCTTTATCGGCCCTTACATTTGGGGACTTTTCTCAAAGAAGATTACCAAGGCAGGTGCTTACTCCGGTGTTCTTTCAGGACTTTTGGTTGTTGGCATTTCGACACTTGTTATCAGCCTTAATTCAGGATTCTCGGCAGCTGCCGCAAAATCCCCTGAAATGGGTGTTGCTGCAATGGCTATATCTTTTGTTATTGTTCCTTTGGTAAGTGCATTTACAAAGAATAAAGACAGCGAGAGAGTGGAAGAAATCTTTACTTGCTACGACGAAAATTAAAAGATTATAAAACATATATTGACAAAATAAAAAAAAAGAGTTATAATTATCTAAACTTTAATAGAATCTAAATAAAGGCTAAGACGAAGAATGTCGGGCAAATGATGCTTTGGAGAGAGTCAGCGGTTGGTGCGAGTTGATAGGGATTTTGCTTGGTGACTCTCACTTCCGAGCCGAAGAGGTGAAACAACAGTAGTCTCTTCCGTGTATGCTACGTCAGTGCAATAGGACTTGTTGGAGTCTGAAGTGGTATTGGTATATGAAATATATCAATACAATTTGAGTGGTACCGCGAGTGTGATAAATGTTACGCCCGTCTCAAAATTCTTATTTTGAGACGGGTTTTTCAGTCTCTGTTCAAGTTTACGTCAAAACGCTAAAGGGGGAATGCTGAAATGATGGATAGCAGCAAGTACAAAATCGGATACTATAATGCACCCGGTGATAATACAAGTTGGGTAAAAAAAGATCATATTGAAAAAGCACCGATTTGGTGCAGTGTAGATATGCGTGACGGCAATCAGGCACTTACAATTCCAATGAGTTTAGAAGAAAAACTCGAATATTTCAAGGTTTTACTTGAGGTTGGTTTTAAAGAGATTGAGGTAGGTTTCCCTGCGGCATCTCA
>JAZOQS010000089.1:0-6086 GCA_045656205.1 Clostridia bacterium
TCCTTCAAGGTCAAGAAGGCTGATGGGCTGCTCGGTAGAACCACCTACGTATATGTACTCATTTTTTCTCTGAACGTATATATATCCGTCTCTGGGGAATGTATCTGTAACAACGAGTCTTTTTTCGCCGCGGATACCCCACGAAACCGGCTGGTCAATACCAATTTCAAAATAGTCTCCTGTTCTGCCGTTCATAACCTGGAATGTATAAATGCCGGGTTTATCACAGTTAACTTTGACAACCTTTTTCTCGGTTCCGTCTTTCATATTTTCAAAAGGCATAACAGCAACCATGTTGCCGTCAGGGTCAAGCACTTTTGCAATCGGTCTTGAATCCCATGCGCATCCGTTATCAAGTCTTCCGTCATTTTTTGTTGTTCTGGAGAAATAAACCTCGCCGGGGCCTTTTTCAAATCTCGCAAGAACTGCCCAGCCGGAAATTCCGTACATTGCATCTGTTTTACCGCTGTTTATAACAGAAAAGTTTTTTTCTTCCCCGTCTTTTGCTTTACGAACGCTGTAATTTAATTTGTCAAGTTTGCTGAGCTGGGAAATGCGTTTTGAAATAACTGAAGTTTCCGCTCTTGTAAGAGTTCCGAGGGGATTAAATGTTTTTGCTGAGGGACCACTCATAAGTCCGCTCTCCAAAGCATTGAAAACATATTCTCTTGCCCACTCGTCTATTTTGTCGTAGTCGAGAAATCTTTTTGCTTCAACTTCAGATTCAATTTCTTTACCGAAAATAGCAAAGGATGCTCTGTCAAGAATTGCTGCAGCTTCCTGTCTGGTAATTGTATTGTTGGGATGGAAATTCTTTCCGTCACCTTTAATCAGACCCATCTGATATGCGGAATAAATTTCATAAACGTAAGGAGTGTTTATGTCCACATCGTCAAAGTCAGGCACAATCTCAACAATCGCTGCTTTAAGTGTTCTTGCCAGAAGAGCTGAAAATTCTGCTCTGGTAATCGCCTTGTCGGGCATAAAGTCGCCCTCATCTGTCCAGTATCCGCTTGTTTTTACAAAATCAATGTATTCTTTTGCCCAGTGAGAGGAATAATCATCCGCAACAGCCTGGAATCCAAAAGAGAACATTAAAACCGTCATCAGGATAAGTGCCACGAGTTTTTTTATCTTTCTTTTCATGTTCATTTCTCCCTGTTTTTTTAAATAAGGATTTTATATATTCAAATCCTTTTCGTGAAGAACAACTCCGTCTTTCACAAGCTCTTGCTGAAGTTTTTTAACATCAAGTGCTGAGAAATCGTCTGTCATAGCTGCTGCTGTTCCGGCAGCCTGACCGGTTACTGCACAACATGGAATAGCTCTGAGAAGATCCCACATTACATTGTCAGCTGAAGTACATCTTCCTGCACAGATAAGGTTTTTAACCTTACTGTTATAGAGTGTGCTGAATGGAACTTCAAATATAGGTCCGCGTTCTCTCCAGCTCGGAATCATACCGATTGAATCTTCAAAATATTTATGTACTTCTTCTTTTTTGATTTCATATTCACCAACAATTCTTCTTGTCATTCTTATCTGAGGAACTGTTGGAATTGTAACAGGGATAACCGAGGGGTCTGTTTCCCTTTTTGACTGAATGCTGTTTAAAATCCTCTGTCTTGAGAACTGCATAAGTCTTGATATTTCTTTATCATCAAGTTCTTCATGCATCTTGTTTTCAAGAGCAAACTGTTTATATTCCTCTTCTGTCAGCGCGTGACATCCGTGTTCGATAAGGTCATAACCTTTTTCATCGAGGAAATAATACCATGCTGCAATTGCATTCCAAGGCTGGAACATCGCTGTGGGTGCCTGGGCAAAATTTGCTATGTCGGCATCTCCCGTTGCATCAACAACAGATTTCACTGCATAAGCATGACGTCCTGATTTATGTTCAACAATCACATGTGTGATTTTATCTTTATCCTTTTCTACGCCAACTGCATATGAACCGTAGAGAATCTCTACACCCTCATTAAGCAGAAGTTTTTCAACAAGGATTGCAAAAAGATGCGGATTGTAACGAACTAAAAATCTTGGGTCTTTTTCTGTTCTTGTGCCAACCCCGTCAAGCCAGTTTGCGGGATATCTTTCTTCAAATCCCATTGATATGGACAGTCTGAACAGTTCTTCAACCATTCCGAAAGAAACCTGATGACCTTTTCCGTCACAAAGCGGCAGATATACAGTTACAAGTCCTGCTGTTCCAAGTCCGCCAAGTATATACTGTTTTTCAAGAAGAAGAGTTTTCTTGCCCTTTCTTGCCGCCGCAAGTGCCGCGGTGATTCCACCAAAACCGCCGCCGCAGACAATAACGTCATATTCTCCTGCTATCCCTGTGTTAATGTTTTCTTTTATAAACATTTTTCCTCCTCATGCGAATCCCCTTTAACAGTCCTTAAACAGACATAGGAATTCTCGTCACACAAATAAAGTTATACAATATTATAAAAATAGATATAATTATTTTTTATTATATCATAAGTATACGGAACTATAATCACATTTTACAAAATCTCTTGTCAACCAACGGTTGATAAGAGATTTTTGTTAATTTATTCAATACAAAAAGCAACAGCAGCAAGTCTTTTTGCAGATTTGCTGAGTGAATCAAGTGGTGCAAATTCATTAAGGGAATGAATGTTAAAACCTTCAACCCCCATATCATCCACGCAAGGTATATTACAATCAGTTATGTATGATGCATCAGACCCCCCTGTGGCACTTGCCGCAACAAGTTCCGAGAGTCCGTTTTCTTTATAAATTTTATTTATTTTATCAAGAAGTTTGTTGTTTTCTTCCGAATTTACCATTGCCGGGCGGAAACTTACTTCTTTTACTTCGCAACTGCAACCTTTTACATGTACATCATTGCACACTTTCTCAATAATTTTCTGTACTTCTTCAAACTCTTCGTTTGTTGTATATCGCACATCTGCATGGAACACACATTTATCAGGAACAGTATTAGCTACTATTCCTCCTTCAGTGATTATACAGTTGCAAGTTATTCCTTCTCTGTTTTTCAATTTTTCAAGCTCTATAATTTTATATGCCGCTTCGGTAACAGCACTCGCGCCATCAGGACATTCCGATGAGTGAATTGCTATTCCTTTCACCGTAAACTCAAATCTTAAAATGCCTTTTCTTGTCATTGTAACAAGACCTTTTCGGCTTCCCTCTGCATTAAGAAAAGCAACCGAACCTTTTGCTTTTTCGCACATGAATTCTACGGTTTTTTTATCACTTCCCATGCTACCTGTTTCTTCATCAGACTGAATGATAAGTTTTATGGGTCTTGATGTGAAACCGCAATTTTTAAGAGCATCCATTGCAAGAAAAGACGCAACAACACCGCCCTTACAGTCTGTAACTGCGGGACCGTAAATATTTTCACTGTCTTTTTTTACTGCCGGACTTCCAAAAGAACCTATCGGATGAACGGTATCAATATGTCCGGAAAATGTTACCGGTGCAGCATTTGCATCAGGATTCATTGTAATACAAATTGCATTTCCTGAAACAGGCTGCTCGAAAACCTCAACATCAAATCCGCGTTCTTTTGCCATTTTTATAAAATAATTTCCAACTTCATCAATGCCTGCCTTAAAATCTGTAGGACTTTCGATATTACAAACATCCTCCCAGACCTTGACATACTCTGCATTTAGACTGTCTATCTCGTCAAATAGTTTACTGCACTGCATAAAAATTTCTCCCACCGATTTTGTATTTGATAATCAGATTTTTCTCAAATTATTTGTTTCTTAAATATTCTTTTACAAACTCGTCGTCATTAAGGTCAGGGTACATATTGTAAACCCTTGTAATTTCATCAGCCTGCCCGGGAGAAAGAACCTCCTCCTCATCAAGACACCAGATGCCTTCGATAAGTCCCTGTCTGCGAAGAACTTCGTGAACACCGGGGATACATCCTGCAAATGAGTTTGCTGTATCGAAGAAAGCAGCATTTGTGTCTGTAACCTGAGCAGCAAGTGTCAGAAGCTCTGCATCAATTTTGTCCTGTCCCTGAGCTTCTCTGAGCATTTCAAACATTTCAACAACTTTCTTTGTCCACAATGTCCAGTGACCGAGAAGACCGCCTTTGAAGGATTTTTCTTTAATGCTTCCATCGGGAGCTGTGAATTTGAATTTTGTGAGAAGGTCTACAACAATGTTGTCGTCGTTACCTGTGTAAAGTGTGATGTCGTCACATCTTTTTGAGAATGCAGCTGCACGGACTACGTCAATTGTCTGATATCTGTTGAAGGATGCGCATTTGATAGCAACCACATTGTCAGTTGCACAAACTTTTTCCCAGTAATCATAGGAAAGATGTCTGCCGCCAACTTTTTCCTGAAGATAGAAACCGATAACGGGCATAACTTCAGCAACTGCAGCTGTTCTTTCGATAAGTTCAGCTTCGCTTAAATGTCCGAGTCCGCCCGGGCTTAAAAGTATAGCGTCAAAACCATATTCTTTGGCTCTTTTAGCCTCTGCAACTGCCTGTTCTTTAGGTCCGCAGGCTCCTGCAACTCTTACAACGGTTCTTCCTATTTCATTTTCATATTTTTCAATTTCATCAACAACCACTTTAAGGATTGTGTCAAAAAGATTGATTTCAGGGTCACGGATTGTGAACTGTGTTGTATGTACAGCTGTTGCAATACCGCCTGCACCTGCTTCCATGTAGTATCTTGTCAGAAGTCTCTGATGAGCTTCGTCAAATTTTCTGTCCTTTGTGAGTGCAAGAGGAGTCGCCGGAATTACTGTACCGTTTTTAAGTATTTCTAAAGCTTTTTCGCGTCTGTTCATGATTAATTTTCATAGCCTTTCCGCCCACCATTTTTCATTTTTATACGCACAAGCTTATCGTGGGCAGATAAGGCGTATAATGAAAATTTTTCGTATATGCGTTTTCGTGCAAAGCACGAAATTCTCGCATGCGATATTAGATAATTATTAATGTGATTTATCACATTAATAACTTCCTTTTCTTTCTTCAAAGTGTGTCGGTTTGCCAAGTCCTCTGCCGCCATCCATAATCCACTCTGCCTGCCATCTGATAAGAGTTTTCATAGGAACTGACGGATAGCCGAAGATTTCCATAGCCGCACTTGCATCGTTGAGGTATGCATCGTTGCCTTCTTCACCAACAAACTTAGGTTCTTTACCAAGATATTTACCAAGTTCTTTAGCAGCTTTTTTGATGGAAACTGTTTCGGGACCGGTTACGTTCATGATGCAAACATCGGAAGATGCGTGAAGCAGACCGCGGATTGCAATTTCATTCGCACTTCCCTGCCAGATTGCGTTAAGGCAAGGTGTTGTAAGGCTGATGGGGTTGTCGTTAATAATGTTGTTTGCCATGTCGTAGAGCACACCGTAACGGAGGTCTACAGCAAAGTTAAGTCTGTAAATAAAGATTTTTGTACCATGTTTGTGAGCTGCATATTCAAATGCACGTTCACGTGCAAGTACGCTCTGTGTATATTCGCCCACAGGACCGATTTTGTCTTCCTCTGTGCAACCGCCTGAAGAAAGGGGTACAATGGGGTAAATGTTACCGGAGGAGAATACAACTATGTTGGATTTTTTGAATTTTTCAGCTACAAAAGCCGGAAGTGTGGCATTCATTGCCCATGTCTGCCATTCGCCACCGTCTGTACCGAATTTTCTGCCTGCCATGAAGATAACATTTTCAACTTCGGGAAGGGCGTTGAGCTGTTCTAAATTAAGAAGGTCGCATGGAATTGTTTCTATTCCGCTGTCATTTAAAAACTGCGTTGCAATTGGGTCCGTAAATCTGGATACTGCGATAACTTTTTTTTCAACACCTGCCGCTTTAATTGCATTTTTTGCAAGAACACAAAGGGTTGGTCCCATTTTTCCGCCTGCGCCAAGAACCATAATGTCACCCTTAATTTTTTTCATATCCTCAATAAGTGCCTGCGAGGGAGTTGCCAGCATTTCGTTAAGTTTTTCTTCTGTCCACATAATTCTCTGTCCTTTCATTTATATCAAGTGTGTATTTAAGTATTCTTCTTTTGTCATAAGTGGTATAAATTCGTTTTTGATTT
>JAZOQS010000090.1:0-2238 GCA_045656205.1 Clostridia bacterium
TCAGGGAGATACCGAGCTCTTCGCTTACCTGCTTTGCTGTCATAAGAACGCTTGGCATAAGCTTTTCCTCCTTTCCTGTAAAATTTATTACAAGTCGGTTGCCCGACGTGAAATACGAAGAAACCCCTTCACTTATTAACGGACATTTTTTAGTCAAAACAGGACCCCTTTTTTGAAAAAATTTTTTTACCCTCTATTATATTTGCACTGGGAGAGACCAAATTCGGCATCATTTTCCAAAAAGTTCACAAAAATTTCAAAAAAGTCCTTGAAAAACCCCTCTATTTACTTATTGCTGACTTTTTTCGGAATTTATAACCAAAAATTTGATTTTGCTGAAAAATGCTTTTATTTTACCTATCTACTTATCTGTTGCTGACTGTTTTGAAAATTTATAACTAAAACTTTAAAAATTTATTTCAGAGGAAAAATACGATCGGATTTACAGTATCACTCTTCTGATTTTGGGCATAAAAAATACCCCTCTCGGATGAACTAAGTGTTCAAACGAGAGAGGTTATCTCTGTATGATTTTATTGTGAAGAAGCCGTATTCAGTATCATTTGAGTATCAGACGGCTTTTCCGAAGTCCTGAAACCCTTGATAAATAAGGATTTTTTCGCTTCGGTTATTATTCCCACTCAATTGTGCCTGTCGGCTTGGGAGTGATGTCGAAGAGGACACGGTTGATACCGTCGACTTCGTTTGTGATTCTTGCTGTAATTTTATGAAGAACGGGGTAGGGGATTTCTTCGATAGTTGCTGTCATAGCATCTGTTGTATTGACTGCACGGATGATTGCGGGCCAGCCCTCGTAACGGGTGTCGTCCTTAACACCTACACTCTTGATGTCGGGAATTGCAACGAAATACTGCCATACCTTTTCAGCAAGACCGCAGTTGTCGAACTCTTCACGGAGGATTGCATCTGCCTCACGCAGAGCATGGAGTCTGTCACGTGTGATTGCTCCGAGGCAGCGTACGCCGAGTCCGGGACCCGGGAACGGCTGACGGTATACCATTGCGTGGGGAAGACCGAGTGCTTCACCGACAACTCTTACCTCATCCTTAAAGAGAAGCTTGATAGGCTCAACAAGCTGCATTTCCATATCCTCGGGAAGTCCGCCTACGTTGTGGTGAGACTTAACAGCCTTCTTGCCCTCTGCCTGCTTGATGCTTTCGAGAATATCGGGATAAATTGTTCCCTGAGCGAGGAATGAAATTCCGTCAAGCTTTGCAGACTCTTCGTCAAATACCTTGATGAACTCAGCACCGATAATCTTACGCTTTGATTCGGGATCGCTTACGCCTGCAAGGAGATCGAGGAAACGGTCTGTTGCATCAACATAAATAAGGTTAGCGTCGAGCTGATTTCTGAAAACTTCAATTACATTTTCGCTTTCACCCTTACGCATAAGTCCGTGATTAACGTGAACACATACGAGCTGTTTGCCGATTGCCTTAATAAGCAATGCTGCAACAACAGAGGAGTCAACGCCACCTGAAAGTGCAAGAAGAACTTTCTTGTCGCCGACCTGCTCCTGAACAGCCTTAACCTGCTCAGCAATAAAAGCTTCTGCAAGCTCGGGCGTGGTGATTCTTTCCATAGTTTCGGGTCTTCTGTTCTGATCCATAATTATGACCTCCTGAAAAATGTATTTCCTCGAGAAATTCTCGGAGTAGATTTGATTTGAAAAAAATTATATCACAACAATTTTTGAATATCAATATTTTGTTTATTAAAAAATGAGTCTTTTTGCGATAGCTGTGTTTTATGACGAAAAGCGGAACGGATTTTACCCGAAGTGTTGCTCCTTTACAAAGCACGTAAAAAATAGTATAATAACGCTGTGTATAATCAGAAAAGGGGAGAAGCTTATGAGCAACCCTGTCAGAATATTGAATCTGTTTACGGTAATGAACCGCGGCGGAGCAGAAACAATGGTGATGAACTATTACCGTAATGTTGACCGCACAAAGGTGCAGTTTGATTTTATGGTGCACCGTCAGGAACGTGGAGCTTATGACGATGAGATCGAAGCTCTTGGCGGCAGAATTTACCGTATGCCTCCCGTTCAGCCCGGGCATTTTAAGGAGTATAAAGCGAAAATCAAAGAGTTCTTTGATGAGCACGGCGAGTACTCCGTAATACATTCTCATATGTCGAAGTTAGGCTATTTTGTTTTCAGGGAAGCCAAGAAACGAGGTGTCGGGTGTACCGTTTGCCATGCTCACAATG
>JAZOQS010000091.1:0-10398 GCA_045656205.1 Clostridia bacterium
CTTACATCTACTGACCAACAGGCGATGGAAGAAGATTTGCTTATAAAAGAAGACATTGCAGACGTTGTTATCCATTACGCTAAAAATGCTAAAAAAGCTGGGCTTGACGGTGTAGTTTGCTCACCCCTTGAAGCTGGTAAAGTTCACGATAACTGCGGTAAAGATTTTCTTACAGTAACTCCGGGTGTGCGTTTTGCAGATGGTGACATTGGTGACCAGAAACGTGTTATGACACCTGCGGAAGCTAAAAAAATCGGTTCCGATTACATAGTAGTAGGAAGACCTGTAACAGCGGCAGAAGATCCGGTAGCGGCATATGAACGCTGCGTGGCAGAATTTGTAGATTAATTTCAGAAAGGAATATAGATATGGAAAAGCTTATTGCAAAAGATTTACTTAAAATCAAAGCGGTGTTCTTCCGTCCCGAAGAGCCTTTTACATGGGCAAGCGGAATTAAAAGCCCCGTTTACTGTGACAACAGACTCACTCTTACAGCGCCCGATGTAAGAACAGACGTTGAAAACGGACTTGCTGAAACAATTAAAAAACATTACCCTGACGTTGAAGTTCTTATGGGAACATCAACTGCAGGTATCGCTCACGCGGCTATAACAGGTCACATCATGGGACTTCCTATGGGTTATGTTCGTTCGGGCAGCAAAGACCACGGAAGACAGAACCAGATTGAAGGCAGACTTGAAAAAGGTCAGAAGGTTGTAGTTGTTGAAGACCTTATCTCAACAGGTGGCAGCGTTATCGAAGTTGTAAATGCACTTCGTGATGCAGGCGCAGAAGTTCTGGGCATAGTTTCAATCTTCACATACGGAATGAAAAAAGGTCTTGACCGCCTCGCTGAAGCTAATGTTAAAAATGTATCTCTCACAAACTTTGACGTTATCGCAGAAGTTGCGGCAGCTGAAGGTTATATTAAACCCGAAGATGTTGAAAGACTTATCAAATTCAGAAACAACCCCTCCGACGAAAGCTGGATAGGAGCTGGTAAGTAATGAGAAGCCTTATAGATATCCGTGATTTCACGGTTGAAGAAATTGAGGAACTTATAAAAGTTGCTTGTGATATTATTGAAAATCCTGCAAAATACAGCGAAAAATGCAAAGGCAAAAAGCTTGCAACGCTCTTTTTTGAACCATCAACAAGAACCCGACTCAGCTTTGAGGCGGCTATGATGGAGCTTGGCGGAAATGTTATCGGATTCTCCGAAGCAAACAGTTCGTCTGCTTCAAAAGGTGAAAGCGTTGCCGACACCGCGAAAGTTATCAGCTGTTATGCTGATATTATCGCAATGCGCCATCCCAAAGAAGGTGCACCGCTTGTTGCATCACAACACGCGAGCATTCCCGTTATCAATGCAGGTGACGGCGGTCACAATCACCCAACACAGACACTTACAGACCTTCTCACAATTTTTCGTGAAAAAGGCAGACTTGATAATCTGACTGTAGGTTTCTGCGGAGACCTTAAATTCGGCAGAACGGTTCATTCGCTCATTCAGGCACTTTCGAGATATACAGGTATCAAGCTTGTGCTCATTTCGCCTGATGAACTGAAGCTTCCAAGCTATGTGAAAAAGGATGTTGTTGAAAAATCCGGTATGCCTTACGAGCAGGTTACAAGCCTCGAAGAAGCACTTCCGCAGCTTGACATTCTTTATATGACGAGAGTGCAGAAAGAAAGATTCTTCAATGAAGAAGATTATCTCCGTTTGCGTGACAGCTATATACTTGACACTGAAAAGTTAAAAAGTGCAAAGCCCGACCTTTGCATTATGCATCCGCTTCCCAGAGTAAACGAAATCAGCGTGGCGGTTGACAAAGACCCCAGGGCTTGCTATTTCAAACAGGTTTACTACGGCAAAATTGCAAGAATGGCGCTTATAATGAAACTTCTGGAGGTGCAGTAATGAATATTGATTCTATCACAAACGGAGTTGTTATTGACCATATTACAGCCGGAAGAGGCATGATGATTTACACACTTTTAGGTCTTGATAAAGCGGACTGCTCTGTTGCAATCATAAAAAATGTCACAAGCCGTAAAATGGGCAAAAAAGACATTATAAAGGTTGACGCGGACATCCCCATAAACTTTGATGTTATTGGCTATGTGGACAGCAGTGCAACGGTTAATATAATTAAAGACGGCAAACTTGTGGAAAAGAAAATGATCAGTATGCCCGAAACTTTAAAAAATGTAATAAAGTGTAAAAACCCGAGATGCATAACCTCGGTTGAGCAGGAAATTGACCATGTGTTTAAACTGACCGATAAAGAAAACGGCATTTACAGATGTCTATACTGCGAAACAAAAGCATAAAAACCCCCCCGAAGAATTTCTTCGGGGGTTTTGTGTAGGGGACGATTTCTCCATCATCCTGATTATTTATAAAAGGAAAATCCGCAGAATATCTGCGGATTTTAAAATTTAGCCAAGAGCTTTTATAGCTTCCTCAACCTTTTCAAGCATTTCCTTGTAGGTTCTGCCTTTGGCTGCTTCTGCTTCAACAACCTCTTTGGGAGCTTTTGCAACAAAACCCTGGTTGTTTAATTTTCCTTCAACACGTTTGATTTCAGAAATGAGTTTTTCGCGTTCTTTTGCAAGACGTTCAAGTTCTTTTTCTTTATCAACAAGGTCGCCGAGAGGCAGGGAAATTTCTGCGCCTTCAGTAACAACTGTTACAACATTTTCCGGAAGAACAGATTTGTCGGAGGAAATTACAACCTCAGAGCATGATGCCATTTTTTCAAAGAAGGAAATTCCTTTTTCAAACTGGTCCTGACGGTTTGTGATAACGAATGTTTTAACCTTTTTGGATGGAACAACATTCTTTTCTGCACGGGCATTACGAACAGCTTTGATAGCTTCTTTAATAAGCTCGATGGACGCTTCGTCGTCATTCCATGTGAACTTACCGGATGTGGGCCACTGGGCTTTCATAATTGTTTCACCGTCGTGGGGGAGATGCTGCCAGATTTCTTCTGTTATGAAAGGCATAAACGGATGCATAAGCTCAAGTGCGCGGGAGAGAACATAAACCAGAACTCTGCCAGCTGTTTCTTTGTCATCTGTCTGGAATCTGGGTTTGCACATTTCTATATACCAGTCACAGTATTCATCCCAGATGAAGTCGTAAACTTTTGCAAGAGCAATACCAAGCTCGAATTTATCAAGATTTTCTGTAACATCTGCGATAAGTCTGTCAAGCTTTGTGAGAATCCATTTATCAGCAGGAGCAAGCTTGTCTTCTGCCGGAAGTGCAGTATCTTCATGATCAATGTTCATTAATACGAAACGAGCCGCGTTCCACATTTTGTTAGCAAAGTTACGGCTTGATTCAACGCCCGGAGCACCAACGATTTTATTAACCTCGGGATTGGGGTTTTTGCCCTTTTCTACTGGCGGATCGTATGTTACTGGGAATCTCATATCGTTACCGGGAGCAACACCTGTAACAAGTGTAAATCTGAGTGCATCTGCACCATACATATCTATAATCTGAAGCGGGTCAACACCGTTGCCCTTGGATTTGGACATTTTTTCGCCGTTTCCGTCACGAACAAGGCCGTGGATGAACACGTGTTTGAAAGGTGCTTTGCCTGTATGCTCACAAGCGGAGAATATCATTCTGGATACCCAGAAGAAAATGATGTCGTATCCTGTTACCAGAGTGTTTGTAGGATAGAATTTGTCAAGGTCGTCTGTTTTATCCGGCCAGCCGAGTGTTGAGAAAGGCCAGAGCGCAGAGGAGAACCATGTATCGAGAACGTCTTCTTCCTGTCTTACAGGTTTGCCACATTTAGGACAAACTGTAATATCTTCTTTGGAAACTGTCATTTCGCCGCAAGTATCGCAGTAGAAAGCAGGAATTCTGTGACCCCACCAGAGCTGACGGGAGATACACCAGTCATACACGTTTTCCATCCAGTTCATATATGTTTTGCTAAAGCGGTCGGGAACAAATTCTGTTTCGCCTGATTTAACAGCTTCAATAGCGGCCTCAGCAAGAGGTTTCATATTAACAAACCACTGGTCTGAAACGATAGGCTCGATTGTTGTTCCGCAACGGTAACACTGACCTACGTTGTGAGAATGGTCTTCTGTTTTAACGAGTAGTCCCATATCTTCAAGGTCTTTAATCATAGCCTTACGGCATTCGTAACGGTCCATACCCTCATATTTGCCTGCATATGAGTTCATTGTCGCATCGTCGTTCATAACCTTGATGATTTCAAGGTCGTGGCGTTTGCCAACTTCAAAGTCGTTGGGGTCGTGAGCAGGTGTGATTTTCACGCAACCTGTTCCGAATTCTTTGTCAACATACTCGTCTGCAATAACAGGGATTTCTCTGTCTGTAAGAGGCAGAAGAAGTGTTTTGCCGACAATACCCGCGTAACGCTCGTCTTCGGGGTTAACTGCAACTGCTGTATCACCGAAAAGGGTTTCGGGACGGGTTGTTGCGATGATAACGAAATCGTTTGTACCTTTAATCTGGTACTTGATATGCCAGAAATGGCCTGCGTGTTCAGCGTGTTCAACTTCTTCGTTTGAAAGGGCTGTGATACAGTTGGGGCACCAGTTGATAATTCTGGGACCTCTGTAAATAAGGCCTTTGTTGTAGAGATTAACAAAAACTTCTCTTACGGCTCTTGAACAGCCTTCGTCCATTGTGAAACGTTCTCTTGACCAGTCACATGAACAGCCAAGCTGTTTGATCTGGGAAATGATACGGTTGCCGTATCTTTCTTTCCAGTCCCAAACGCGTTCAAGGAACTTGTCTCTGCCAAGGTCATAACGTGTCAGTCCTTCTTTTTCGCGAAGTTCTGCCTCAACCTTAATCTGTGTAGCAATACCTGCGTGGTCAGTTCCGGGAACCCAGAGAGCCTCGTAGCCTGCCATTCTTTTGTATCTTATAAGAATGTCCTGCAATGTTTCGTCAAAGGCGTGGCCCATATGGAGCTGTCCTGTAACGTTGGGGGGAGGGATAACGATTGTGTAAGGTTCTTTTTTGCTTGCTGAATCAGCTTTGAAATAACCTTTTTCCTCCCAGGTTTTATAAATTCGATTTTCGAAGGATTTCGGGTCGTATACTTTGCTTAGTTCTTTTTCCAATGTAAAAAACTCCTTTTATTTAAATGAACCGGTAACATAAAGCGCTACAAGTGCTGCTGCAGAAACAAGCACACCGGTGAGCTTTACAAGAAATTCCGTTTTTGAAACTTCTTCCGATTTACTTATTTTTTTTATTAATTTATCTCCACCATAAATCAGCGCAACGCCGATAAATGCCAAAGTCCAAAGTAATATATTCATATTGCACCTCTGATTACCAGAACAGAATTTCGTTGCCTTTAAGTTTTAAGAGTGCTTCCATAAGGTAATAATCGGAGTAAATAATGGGCAGATTCTGGTCATTTTTAGAATGATAAGCACCTGTTCCGTTCTGAACGATGGACTGGTTGTCAAGGGTGAAATCACAGTTTGCCTCAATGCCTTTAAGAAGTTTAACGGCACCATTTATATACATACCTGATTCCCATTCAGGAACAGCGTTTGCAATCTCTATAAGACCGCAAGCTGCAACAGTGGAAGCGGTTACATCCAGATAATCAGGATCTTTAGGCTGACGGAAGTCACATTTGGGAACGCCGGAATCATCGAGATTGGCGAGGAAATAGTGAGCAACCTTTTTAGCTGTTTCAAGGTATTCGGTTTTTCCTGTGTGCATATAGCAGAGAATAAAACCGTAAAGTGCCCAGCTGTTACCTCTTGACCAGCAGGAACCGGAAGCATATCCCTGACCTGCAGGAGTTTTGATAACTTCTCCTGTTTCGGGATTGAAAATAACAATGTGGTTTGTAGAACCGTCTTTGCGGACAAACTGCTCCATAGCAGTATGCGCATGAGCGTCCGCTATAAACCTAAATCTCGGGTCGTTATCAACTTCGGATGCCCAGTAAAGCATCTGGATGTTCATCATACAGTCGATGATAGCCCAACCGGAGTGGTTGTCAACATCGTCTTCAGGCCATTTGTTCCATGCTCTGATATATTTGCCGACAGGATTGAACCTGCCTGCAAGAATTGTTGCAACGTGTCTTCCGCGGTTTTTGGACTCTTCGTTACCTGTGATGCGGTAGTTTGCTATTGCAGAAGTGAGCCACATAAAACCTACGTCGTGGTGAAGACCATCAAAACCATGCAGCGCTTTATCAAGCGCTTTTTCAACATTTTCTGCAATTGCTTTATATTTATCGTCATTTGTCTGAAGATACATGAGCCACATCATACCCGGCCAGAACCCGTTTGTCCACCAGTATTCATCCTGGGGAAGATATTTTCCGTCTTTTATTCCGTAGGGGAAGGGCATTTCAACCTGCGGAGCTATAACAGAAAGTTTTTTCTCAATTTTGTCCCAGAAACTGTCAATCCAGGCATAATCAATGTCAAATTTTCTCATAGCAAATTCCTCCTTGTATTACCAGAACAATATGTCATTGCCTTTTAATTTCATCAGCGCTTCCATCATATAATAATCACCATAAATGATGGGAAGACCGTTGGTTTCGTTGTGATAGTCAACACAGCCGTTCTGCAGAATTGACTGATTATCGAGTGTGAAATCACAGTTTGCTTCAAGACCTTTAAGGAGCTTTACTGCACCGTTGATATAAAGTTCTTTTTCATATTCGGGAACAGCGTTTGCAATTTCAATAAGTCCGCAAGCCGCACATGCAGCTGCAGTGGTATCACGATAATCAGGTTCTTTGGGCTGGCGGAAATCGCACTTGGGAACGCCTGTTTCATCTATATTTGATAAGAAATAGTGAGCGATTTTTTTAGCAGTTTCAAGATACTCTTTGTTGCCTGTGTGAATATAGCAGAGAGTAAACCCGTAAAGTCCCCAGCTGTTACCTCTTGACCAGCAGGAATCGGGAGCATAACCCTGACCGTTGGGGATTTCTGCCACTTCACCTGTTTCGGGATTGAAACCTACAATGTGGTTTGTTGACCCGTCAGCACGGACGAAGTGGTTCATAACGGTGTGAGCATAATCGTCTGCGATGAATTTAAATCTCGGGTCGTTGTCCATTTCAGACGCCCAGTAAAGCAGGTGAATGTTGAGCATACAGTCAATAATTGCCCAACCTGTACGGTTAAGTCCGTCTGCCCGGTTGTTCCAGGCTCTGATGTATTTGCCGACAGGGTTGTATCTGCCTGCAAGAATTGTTGCCGCATGTCTGCCACGGTTTCTGGATTCTTCGTTACCTGTGATTCGGTAGTTTGCAACAGCAGAAGTCAGCCACATAAAACCAATGTCGTGGTCAAGACCTTCAAAACCGAAAAGTGCACTGTCCAGTTCTTTTTCAACGTTTTCTGCGATTGCCTTATATTTTTCATCTTTAGTGGCAATGTGCATCAGCCACATCATACCCGGCCAGAACCCGTTTGTCCACCAATAAGCGTTACGGGAAAGGTATTTTCCGTTTTTATCTACAAAATAAGGGAATGGAGTGTCAACCTGCGGAGCTATGACTGAAAGTTTTTTCTCAATCTTGTCCCAGAAACTATCCACCCAGGCATAATCAATGTTAAATTTTTGCATATAATTATCCTCCGAAGCCACAGTGTGGCATAATTATAATAATTATACCATTTGTACATACTAATGTCAAGGAGAAGACAATATTTTCCACGATATTGTGTCCTTGACATAAAGGCGCAAAAATAGTATAATATAAAGGACTAAATTGTAAATTAGCGGAGGTATAACATATGAAAATTATAGTTGATGCAATGGGCGGAGATTATGCACCCAAAGAGCAGGTTGCAGGAGCTGTTATGGCAGCAAATGAGCTTGGCGTTGATATTATTCTCTGCGGAAGAGAAGAAGATATAAAACGCGAAATCGAAGAACTCGGAGAAAATTCCGACAGAATAGAAATACATAACTGCACAGAGGTTGTTGAAAATGAGGACGACCCCATAAGAGGAGTAAGACGTAAAAAGGATTCATCTCTTGTTGTCGCGATGAAACTGCTCCACGAAGGAAAAGGGGATGCACTTGTAACATCCGGAAACACAGGAGCAGTTATAGCTGCAGCCGTTTTTGAGCTTGGCAGAATAAAAGGCATTTCAAGACCGGCAATTGCGCCGCTTGTTCCCACAATTCCGGGCAAACCCCTGCTTCTTCTTGATTCAGGGGCAAATGCAATCTGCACACCCCAGAATCTTCTCGGATTTGCTATCATGGGTTCTCATTATATGGAAAATATTATGGGCATCAAAAACCCAAAAGTAGGGCTTGTAAATATCGGTGTTGAGGAGAAAAAAGGTACGCCGCTTACAAAAGAAACATTCCAGCTTTTAAAAACAGCGGATGTTAATTTTGCAGGCAACCTTGAAGCACGTCAAATCCCTCACGGCGACGTTGATGTTGCCGTTACAGACGGATTTACAGGCAACGTAATCTTAAAACTTATGGAAGGTATGGGTGAGTTTATGAAGAGTGCCATGAAAGGCATTCTTATGAAAAACGCCATAACAAAAATAAGCTCTCTTACAATGCTTGGCGGGCTTAAAGAATTTAAAAAGAAATTTGATGTTAAAGAGCATGGCGGAGCACCCATTTTAGGTGTTGACGGAATGGTTGTAAAAGCACATGGAAACTCTGATTCCAGAGCATTTTTTGCGGCAATCCGTCAGGCGAAAAAAGCAGCAGAAACAGGACTCTTGGATAAAATAAAAAATGCGGTTGAGGGAAGTGAACTTAATGACGGAGCTGAAGAAGATTTATAATTTTAAAGACGAGAAGCTTTTTGAGCTTGCGAGAACACACACCTCATATGCGAATGAGCATAAAAACAAAAATCAGGGAACAAACCAGAGACTGGAGTTCCTTGGTGACTCGGTTTTAAGTATAATAGTAAGTGAATATATTTACAAAAACTATTCACATCTGCCCGAAGGGTCACTTACAAAAATCAGAGCGGATGTTGTCTGCGAAAAAAGCCTTTATGAAATTGCAGTAAAAGTTGGCGTTGGCGAATGTCTTCTTTTAGGTAAAGGAGAGGAAAAAGCAGGGGGAAGACAGAGAGTGTCCATCCTTGCGGATGCCACCGAAGCTATTTTAGGAGCAATTTATCTGGACTCCGACCTTGAAACGGCAAAAAATGTTTTTCTTCCGCTTCTGACGGAAAAAATTGTATCCGCAGCAGCCAAAGAGGGAAGAAAAGATTATAAAACCACTCTGCAGGAATATGTCCAGCGTGACGGTGCGGCAAAAATCGTCTATGAAACAACAGGGGAAGCGGGTCCCGACCATGACAAAACCTATGACGTTGAAGTGACTGTTAACGGAACCCTAAAAGGTCACGGCAAAGGAAAAACAAAAAAAGAAGCAGAACAGATGGCAGCAAAAAACGCGCTGGAAAAACTGCTATGATAAGACATTATAATATTCCGGTTTTTGTTCCGCACAAAGGTTGCCCGAACGACTGCGTTTTCTGCAATCAGAAAAAGATTACGGGACAACAGGAGGACAAGAATTTTAAGGAAACAGAGCTTTTGATAGAAGAAACCCTTTCCACTATGGAAAGACCATATTTTGCCGAAATAGCTTTCTTTGGCGGAAGTTTTACGGGCATTCCCACAGAGCTGCAGAAAGGGTATCTTGAAATTGCGAAAAAATATATCGACTCGGGCAGGGTTGACGGTATCAGACTATCCACCCGTCCCGATTATATTTCGGCAGAAATTCTCGATATGCTAAGAAGCTACGGAGTGACAGCGGTTGAGCTTGGTGCACAGTCAATGGACGATGAGGTGCTTTTAAAAAACCGTCGCGGTCATACCGCTGATATGACTAAAAAAGCGGTAAAACTCCTCAAAGAATATGGGTTTGAAACCGGTCTTCAGATGATGACGGGAATGTACGGTTCTGACAGTGAAAAGGACATTTTCACAGGGGAGGAAATAGCGGACCTGCAACCCGATACGGTTAGAATTTATCCGACGGTTGTGCTTGGTGATACAGAGCTTGAAAGACTCTACCGGAGCGGAGAGTATCTCCCGCCCGAGCTTGATGAGTCGGTTGAAGTGTGTGCAAAGCTGCACAGAATTTTTGATGAAAAAGGAATAAAAGTAATCAGAACGGGACTTCAGTCCACCGATATTATATGCGAAAAAGGCTCCATTGTCGCAGGTGCGTATCACAGTGCATTCGGAGAACTTGTGAAATCCCGGATAATGCGCGATGAAATTGAACAAAGGGTTAAACAGGGCGAAAAATTGATTACAGTCCCGGCAAACAAGGTTTCCGTTGCCGTTGGGCAAAAACGGTGTAATGTAAGATATATAAAGGAAAAATACGGGATAGATATT
>JAZOQS010000092.1:0-11393 GCA_045656205.1 Clostridia bacterium
AGTCTGCCGCCGAAGGAATGTCCGATAAGTATGGGATTACTGATTCCCAGCTCCTCTGTAACTTTTTTCACAAAATCCGCATAGGAATAGACGTCCCAATCCTCGGGAGGGAGGTCGCTTTCTCCGTGACCGGGTAAATCCAGAAGCCACACTTTAAATTTTGCCGAAAGTGCGTCGGCAATAGGTTTTATGGCTCGGATTTCCGCTCCCCAGCCGTGAAGTACGAGGACGTCTTTCCCCTCGCCGAAAACCTCATAATTTATATTAATATTATCAATAAGTTTTTTCAAAGCTCATCACCTTAATATATTATACATTAAACGGAAATAAATGTCTATAATTTTTTAAACCTTTTCCCCGACAAGTGTTTTGCCGTTTACTGCCGTAATTTTTACCGTCCGAATCTGCTCGCAGATATTTTCTTCACTTTTTACGTGGACAGGCATATAATTTCCGGCGTGACCTTCAAATATGCCCGGTTTTACTTCTCTTTCAAAAAGAACCTCTGCCATTTTGCCGACATTTTCACGGCAGAAGGATTTTTCAAGTGCCGATACCGTCTGTTTCATTTTGTCGGCACGCGATTTTTTGATTTCCTCGGCAACCTGATCAGTCATTTTTGCCGCAACCGTACCTCTTCTGGGCGAATAAGGGAAAACGTGCACCTTTGCAAATCGCATTTTTTCAGCAAACTCACGACTTTCCTCAAACTCTTTTTCCGTTTCTCCCGGGAAGCCCACCATAATATCGGTGGTGAGTGCCGCTCCGGGAAAGGCTTTGCGCAGTTTTTCCGCCGCATCAAAATATTCAGCAGAGGTATATCTTCTGTTCATTCTTTTAAGTACTGTGTCGCTTCCGCTTTGGAGCGAAATATGAAAATGGGGGCAGAGTTTTGGCAGTTTTTCTGCCGCTTTTGCCACATTTTGCATTTCTTCGGTCAGTTCAAGTGAGCCAAGGCGGATTCTCTCCATACCCTCCACCTGGTGGAGTTTTACAAGCAGGTCGGTAAGTTCCGGTTTTCCTCTGTCAAGCCCGTAAGACGTGATGTGAATCCCCGTCAGCACAACCTCTTTATATCCGGCATCTGCAAGACCCTTTGCCTCCCGGAGAATATCATCCTCGTCGCGGCTTCTGACAGGACCTCTGGCATAAGGAATTATGCAGTATGAACAGAAATTGTTGCACCCTTCCTCAATTTTTATCAGCGCGCGGGTTCTGTCCCCGTTGGCGGTGGCAAACATGGGCTGAAATTGGGTTATTTTCATAATGTCGCCCACTTCGGCGAGCTTATCCTTTCCCGCTTTTTCAACAATTTCGACTATTCTTGTTTTTTCGTTGTTTCCGATTACAATATCAACATTTTTTATCTTTTTCACCTCATCGGGCGAGGTCTGGGAATAACAGCCGGTAACAACAATCACCGCATCGGGATTTATGGACGCCGCTTTATTTATGATTTTTCTGGATTTGCGGTCGGCAACGGCTGTAACACTGCAGGTGTTGATTACAAACACATCGGGAATATTGTCAAAATCCACCGAAACATATCCTTCTTTTTCAAACATTTCACGCATGGCCTCGGTTTCATACTGATTAACCTTGCAGCCCAGCGTGTAAAAAGCAATTTTTTTCAAAAAATTCTCCCCCGAATGAAAATATTTTTTAACTATTGACTAATTTAATAATTTATATTATAATAGACTTGTAATTTAACCATAATTTAGGAGGTAGTTAAACTATGAAAACATGTGAAATTATGTTATCTTCAATTGAAGACGTAAAAAAATTCGTTAACCTTGTAAACACATACGAATTTGACGTTGACCTTGTGTCCGGCAGATATGTTGTTGACGCAAAATCAATTATGGGTATTTTCAGTCTTGACCTCAGCAACAAAATTAAAGTTGAAATTCAGAGTGATGACTGCGACAAATTCCTTGGTGAACTTCAGGAATTTGTAAAATAAAATCCGTAAATAATTATGTCGGGCGAAATTTTTTCGCCCGGCTTTTTTCATTATTCTCTTTCGGTTAATTGTGACACAAGCTCTGCCGTTTCGTATTTATCGCAAATATAGTATGATGCGCCATACTGCATCTGCGGATATCCCGGCAGCTGATATGTGCTGAATCCTTTTGTTCCCACTCTTATAGCCACTCCGGCAAGTTCCACAATGTCGTTGGCTGTTAAATTTGTGTCTATGTTCTTGCCCACGGTGGAAATTACCGCCGGCAGTCTGAATAAAATAGCAGGATTTGCTTTCTGTTTTATAATGGCTTTGATAAATTCCTGCTGAACGACAATTCTGCCCTCATCCCCCGTCGGGTATCTGCGGAATCTTACAAGTCCCTCAGCTTCCTTGCCGTTTAAGTGCTGCGGTCCGGCTTTAAGGTCTATATAAAGGTCCTGATAAGGGTCTTCATAAAACATATCCTGCGGAACATCAAACTTTACGCCGCCAATGGCGTCTATGGTATCGCGGAAAGTTTCAAAGGAAAACTTTACATATCCGTCAATCTCAACTCCCATCAGATTTTCCACAGTTTCTATGGTCTGCTCTTCCTGACCGATGGCATACGCGCTGTTGATTTTGTAATATCTCTTACCGATTTTCACCTGTGTATCCCGCGGAATGGATACCACATCTACACTTTTGTTTTTACCATTTATAAATCCGAGCATCAGCACGTCAGTACGCAGACCTGCATTGTCTGTGCCCATAACAAGCACAACCTTTTCGGGATTTCCGAAAAAGCTTCCGAGCGAGCCGGTTGCGATAAAAGAACCAACACTGTAAACGCCGACTATTAAAAATATCAAAAGCATACCTGTCAAAAACAGTCTGTGTGTCTTTTTCATAATGTTTTCTCCTTAAATTAACGCACATATATTATATAACACCGGCGAGAAAAATTCAATATAAAAAGGGAAATTGAAAAATATTTTTAATTTTATAAAAAAGTCTTGATTTTTAATAAATAATATGTTATAATTGTTCAAGTCAAATGACGGGCCTTTAGCTCAGTTGGTTAGAGCATCCGGCTCATAACCGGACGGTCCGGGGTTCGAGTCCCTGAAGGCCCACCAAATAAAGAAGTCACAGCTTTTGCTGTGGCTTTTTTTGTTTGTGGCTGCCTGAAGGAGACGAGAAAAGCACGGCGGTTATACCGCAAAAAGGGTGCCGGGGGCACGCTTTTTAGTGCGCGGGTAGAGTCCCTGAAGGCCCACCAAAAACAGAAAAAGAATCAGGTTCATTTCCAAACCTGATTCTTTTTTTCGCGGTCTTTATTTATTAGCGTTTATATATTCGTCAATTAGTTTTTGAATACCTTCCATCTCTGTCTTTGATGCAAATATTTCAGGGAAGTTTGTAAGGTCATCGCCTGTAAGCTTGGTTTCGCTTTCGGCAGGGGATATGTTATCATATGTATAATAAGTTTTCACAAATTTTTCCACATCAAAACCTCCGCCAAAACTTGCATCAGTATAGGATGAATAATCCTGTCCAACCGCCTTTTCTCCTGTGATTAAAGAATAAATCATCTGTGTACCTATATATCCTGTTAACAAATTAGGATGGAATCCGTCATCGGCAGATTTAGAAACTAAAAATGTATTATTTGTGTACTCCTGAGTGCTGTTTTCAACAGTAGCTTCACCGCTCAATATATCGGCAATCAGTTTTCCCCAGTTTGCTTCTGTAAGGTTAAATTCACTGATAATCGCATCCTTTGCTTCTAAAATCTCTGTACCTCTTACATCTGGTTGCGTATAAAGCAATGTAGGCACACTGTAAATAATCTCAACATCAGGGTTCACTTCTCTGAAAATATTGCAGACATAACCAAGCAGACATTTATAATCTTCTATGTTTGTTATAGCACCTCCCGTAGGAGCCTGGATTACAACATAATCAAAATTCATATCGGTGTACTTCCTGAGGTCTGCCAGATGGTCGTAACCCGGATGTCTGTTTTTGTCAAAACAACCACCGCCAAATAAATCCTGTAAAGTATGACTACCATATGTCCAGTTAGTGACTGAGACATTTGCTCCGTTTTGCTGGCAGAGACGGTAAAAACCTCCTAATTCATACTTAAATCTATGGTGAAGCATTTCTTCATTTTTTATATCCCAAGTGTAAGTTTGGACCATATTTCCGTAATATGTATATGAATTTCCGATAAAGAGTACTTTTTTTCCGTCAAGGACATGGTCCTTGTCTAATGAAATTGCATTATGTAAAATTATTGCAACATCTCCGCGTGTAAGAAATTCATCGTTTTCTATTGATTCACTGATATTTGCAGTAAGCCCTTTTTCTTTAGCCTTAGTGATAAAACCGTCAGGATATGCCAGATTTTTATGACCCAAAGCTCTTAGGACTATTGTGTAGCAATCCTGAAGTGTAATATTGCCTTTGGGATTAAACTGTGTTTCTGATACACCTTTTATAACACCTTCTTTATTTGCCAATGAAATCATAGCATAAAAAGTCGGATCATCAAGGTCTGTAAACGCGGTTTCATTTTCTCCGCCTTCTAAAGACGCACCATCATTTACCATACGATAAACAAATGCTGCCATTTGTTCTCTTGTGACCATCTCTTCTGTACCGAATTCTGTGTCGCTTATTCCTTTTGTAATTCCTTTTGCAGTAATAACATCAACTGCCTTGGCAAGTACTGAATCTTCAGAGTTGATATCCGTAAATTCTGCATTTACACCTATAAACGATGTAAATAAAATTGATATCATAACTCCAAAAATCAAAATTGTTTTTTTAAATTTCATTGTGTTTCCTCTCCTTTAAAGTTTTTTTCATTATATAACATCACAATTGATAATTCAATTGACAAATATGGACGTTTGATGTATAATTGTGACATAGTGGAAAGGGGAAATACAAATGAGTACATGTGTAAAAGAAATTTATGAAAATGATTTATACCGAGTTAAACACGTAGCAGGAATTGAAGCATATGACTCAGAAAAGCCAACATACCAAGGAAACGGTATGCTGATTTTTTCGTATTATATAAAAGGAACCGGAAATATCGTAATTGATAGTACAAGATATGAAATATCAGGCGGCGAGCTTTTTATTATGAAGCCGACAGAGTTTTTCAAGCACAAGATTGATGACAACTGCTTTCATGAGAGAATTGTTCTGATTATTTATCCACAGATATTCAAAAATCTTCCGGGTAATTATTCTGCTATCTTGTCCCCTTTTTTCAAACGAATAAACGGTGAAAAAAACCGTATTCCGTGTCATATTGTAAACGAACATCACCTTGATAAGCTGTTTGCGGAACTTCTTGACCATTCAAGAGAAGATAGCGAAACAGAGAGTATACTCGCGTTTTCCAGAGTACTTGAGATTTTGGTTGCGACAAATAAAATTATTACACAAGTGCTTACAGCAGACGAAAGCAATATAATCAGAAACTCAAAGGTAGAGGATATTCTTAAATATCTGAACAGTAATTATACAAAGGATATTACAATAACGGATGTTGCAAATCGCTTTAATCTGGATAGATCATACATTTCCCGTTTATTCAAGGCTCAGATGGGAATAACAATGTGGGACTACGTAATTATGCGAAGAATTTATCTGTTTAACCATCTTATAAAGGACAGCAACTCTTTGGAAGAAACTGCCTACAGGGTAGGCTTTAAAAATTATTCCAATTTTTACAGACTTTATAAGAAATATATGCTGATGACGCCGATTGAATTTAAGAAATCTCTTTATAATCAAAATAATGCATAAATTCAGAGAAGTATGTCAAATTGTTTGCAAACGTATAATATTTGGGCTAAAAACTGATGTCATATAAACCATTTGGCTTTTCCAAATAAAGAAGTCACAGCTTTCGGCGGTTGGTCTCAGGGAGAAATCTTTGATTTTATGGTCCGACCGCCTTGACTTTCGCGACCATTTGGCTTATAATTTATATCAATATAAGAAATCAGGAGGAAGATATCATGCAAATGCTCGAAATGTTATATGATGAAATTCAGGATGCGGTGGACAGAAAAGTTCCGTTTGTTATTCCTATCGGTACTCTGGAATACCACGCTCGTCACGCTTCCTGCGGAACAGACACACTCGTTATTACAGGTTGTCTGAGAGAACTGGAAAAAGAAAAGGAAATTGTTGTTTGTCCCCCTCTCTGGTACGGCGTTGCGTCATATGCAGTATGCGGTCCCAAACCCAGTCACTTCCACGTAGATGAAGACGCTTATGTAAACTATCTGTACTACATACTCAAATCCATGATTGATGCAGGTCATAAAAATATATACCTCGTAGCTCACCATCAGACAGAGGGTGCAGGCCTTATGCCCATGACAATTGCCTGCCATAAAGCTGCTAAAAAGGTAACTATGGAATATATGGAAGAAAAGCTCGGAAAAGGCTGGTGGGGCAGCGATGACTACGCTTCCTATTACGAAGATATGGGTAGCGAAGACGATCCCTTCTCTTACATCAAAGTTATTCCGTTAATCGGTGCAGATGCACAGATCAAATGTGGTGGATTTGACCACGCAGGAAAATGGGAAACAAGTCTTATGATGGGAACTTATCCCGAACTTGTTGATCTCAGCCGTTGCGACCGTAATACCGAATGGTTTGCTGAAAGTGCCAAAGAAGCAAGCGAAGAAACCGGCAAACATATGGTAAACTGCACTCTGGAATGGCTCAGAAAAACTATCGTATAAAGCATAATTATAATAATCCAACCAAAAAAGGCTGAGTTTAAAACTCAGCCTTTTATTTTTTATTCGTAATCTACTACGTCAACCCAGGAGAGCAAGAATTCTCTTTCGTGCTCATTTCCTTTTACAGACTGTGAAGCCGCAACGATGGGCATCCATTTCTGCACGTACTGTTTTGCAGTATCGCTTTTTTTGCAGAAAAGATTTAAATATTTGTTTGCGATATCTTCTTTACCGCTCAGGCAGTAACGCAGATATGTTCTTGCAACGTCTGCAGATGCGTTACCCTGAGTAGCGTGTGACCAGTCTAAAATGTAAGGTGTGCCGTCGGGAGTGATGATAATGTTGCCGGGAGTGAAATCGCCGTGGCAAACTTTTTTGTGTTTGGGCATACCCTCAAGACGGGTGTGAAGTTCATAACGTGTTGTTGCATCAAGGTCAGCTTCGTTAATTTTTCTGTCCATTTTGTCCTTCAGTTTTGTAAGAAGCGGACATTTTTTGGAGTGAATTTCAAGCTGAAGGTCAACAAACAGTTCAAGATATTCATCAAACTTATCAGGGTTTTCCTGAATAAGCTGTTCAAGTGTTTTTCCCTCAATATAGTCGCAAACAATTGCCCAACTGCCGTCAATATAGGTAACTTCGTGGATTTTGGGAGTGTTAAGGCCTGTTTCTTCAATTCTTGCGAGGTTTAAAGCCTCATTTAAAACGTCTGCCTTTGAAAAACCGGAGTCAAAAACTTTGATGCACAGTTCTCCGTCACGGTAGATTTTTTTGTGTTCTCTTGTTGAAATTACGTTATCAAGTTTCATATTTCTGCGACCTCCTTATGCTTTTTTGGGCATTTCTTTTTCAACGAAATGCTTGCCGTAGTAAGCGTTGAGATACATCTGTTTAAGTTCGCTCATGAGCGGATATCTGGGGTTAGCGCCTGTGCACTGGTCGTCAAATGCCTGTTCAACCATTTCATCAAGTCTGTCAAGGAAGTCTTTTTCGTCTATGCCGTAATCCTTGATTGTCTTTTTAATACCAACTTTTTCTTTGAGGTCATTGATTGCTTTGATAAGACCTTCAAGTTTTTCGTTATCATTTTTACCTTTGATTCCGAGGTAATCAGCAACTTCAGCATAACGTGCAAGTGTGTGCGGATGGTCATACTGTGAGAATGTACCCATTTTTGCCGGAGCTTCAGATGCATTGAATCTGAGAACTTCTTCAATCATAAGTGCGTTTGCCACGCCGTGAGGCAGGTGGTGGAAAGCACCGAGTTTATGAGCCATGGAGTGACAAATTCCGAGGAATGCGTTTGCAAACGCCATACCTGCCATTGTAGCCGCGTTCGCCATTTTTTCTCTTGCTTCAATGTCTGTCTGGCCATTTTCGTATGCTTTGGGCAGATATTCAAATACAGTTTTGAGTGATTTGAGTGCAAGACCGTCTGTGTAGTCAGTTGCGAGCATTGCAGCATAAGCTTCAATTGCGTGTGTTACCGCGTCAATACCGGAAGCTGCTGTTAAGCCTTTGGGTGCAGACATATGGAAATCTGTGTCGATAATAGCCATATCGGGAAGAAGTTCGTAGTCTGCGAGAGGATATTTTACGCCTGTCTGTTCATCTGTGATAACGGCAAAAGGTGTAACCTCTGAACCTGTACCTGCAGATGTCGGAACTGCGATAAAGTACGCTTTTTCGCCCATTTTGGGGAATGTGTAAACACGTTTACGGATATCAATAAATCTCATTGCCATATCCATAAAGTCTGCTTCGGGATGTTCGTAGAGCACCCACATGATTTTTGCCGCGTCCATAGCAGAACCGCCGCCGAGAGCGATGATTGTATCGGGTTTAAATGCCGCCATCTGAGCCGCACCGTTTTTAGCATTTAAAAGTGTCGGGTCGGGCTGAACATCAAAGAATGTTGTGTGAACAATGCCCATTTCGTCAAGTTTATCTGTGATGGGTTTTGTGTAGCCATTTTCATAAAGGAAATTATCTGTTACGATAAATGCTCTTTTCTTGCCCATAACATTTTTAAGTTCATCAAGAGCAACCGGCAGACATCCTTTTTTGATATATACCTTTTCAGGAGCGCGGAACCAAAGCATATTTTCCCTTCTTTCTGCAACTGTTTTAATGTTTAAAAGATGTTTAACACCAACGTTTTCGGAAACCGAGTTACCGCCCCATGAGCCGCAGCCCAGTGTGAGTGACGGAGCGAGTTTGAAGTTGTAAAGGTCACCGATACCGCCGTGTGAAGAAGGTGTATTAACGAGTATTCGGCAGGTTTTCATACGTGCCGCGAACTCAGCCGCTTTTTCCGGCTCTGTGATTTCGTTTATATAAATTGAAGATGTATGTCCGTATCCGCCGTCTGCTACAAGCTGTTCTGCTTTTGCAAGAGCATCTTCAAAGTCTTTTGCTTTGTACATTGCAAGTACGGGAGAAAGTTTTTCGTGAGCAAATTCCTCGGAGATGTCAACAGATTCAACTTCACCGATAAGGATTTTTGTTCCTTCGGGAACTTTCACGCCCGAAAGTTCAGCGATTTTCGCTGCCGGCTGACCAACGATTTTCGCATTGAGCGCGCCGTTTATAATAATTGTTTTTCTTACTTTTTCAGTTTCATCGTCACTGAGGAAATAACATCCTCTGCGTGCAAACTCGTCTTTTACTTTATTATATATGCTTTTAAGCACGATAACTGACTGCTCGGATGCACAAATCATACCATTGTCAAATGTTTTGGAATGAATTATTGAGTTTACCGCGAGAAGAATATCCGCGCTGTCATCAATAATTGCCGGTGTATTACCTGCGCCAACACCAACTGCCGGTTTACCGCTTGAATAAGCAGCTTTAACCATTCCGGGACCGCCTGTTGCGAGGATGATATCCGCTTCTTTCATTACTGTGTTTGTAAGTTCAAGAGAGGGAACGTCAATCCAGTCAATAATTCCTTCGGGAGCACCGGCTTTAACTGCCGCTTCAAGAACCAGTTTCGCTGCTGCGATTGTACAGCCCTTTGCTCTCGGGTGGGGAGAAATGATTATTGCATTTCTTGTTTTAAGTGCGAGTAAACATTTAAAAATAGCTGTTGATGTGGGGTTTGTTGTTGGGATAACTGCAGCAATAACACCGATAGGTTCAGCAATTTTCTTAAGTCCGAAAGCCTTGTCCTCTTCAATCACGCCGCAAGTTTTTGTGTTTTTGTATGCGTTGTAGATATATTCTGAAGCGTAGTTATTTTTAATAACCTTGTCCTCAACAACGCCCATGCCGGTTTCTTCTACCGCCATTTTTGCAAGAGGGATTCTTGCTTTGTTAGCTGCAGATGCCGCCGCTAAAAAGATTTTGTCAACCTGCTCCTGTGAGAGCTTTGCAAATTCTTCCTGTGCTTTTCTGATGCGGACAAAAGCTTCTTCAAGTTTCTGCACGTCATCAATAATCGTGTAATTTTTGTTTTCCATGTTAACCTCCTGATAATCTGACATTTGGTCTGTTATATTATATGTAAAAAGTCTGTAAATAACAAAAATCCGCTTCTCCACAATTATTTCTTGACTTTTCTATAACGCTATTATATAATTTTAAACAACAATAATCAACATTGGCGTCAAAAACGGCATATTTTATTAATTCCTATATCAATTGTGCAAAAACGCGCAAGAAGAGGTGTTTTTATGTATACAAACGAGCGATTACACGAAATTATGAACGTACTTAACGAAACAAACTATGCAACCGTTGAGTTTTTGGCTGAAAAAATGCACATTTCCAGCTCCAGCGTCCGTCGTGACCTGGCGGCTCTTGAAAAGCGCGGACTTGTAATAAGAAGCTACGGCGGAGTTGAACTTGCGGACTCTGTTAACCGCAACATTCCTTTCACAATGCGAAAACACGCGTATATCGCCCAGAAAAAGCGAATTGCCTCGGTGGCGGCAAAGCTTGTAAAAGAGGGTGACGTTGTTTTTGCCGATGGGTCAAGTACCTGCTTTTTCCTTTTCGCAGAGCTTACCAAGATTAAAGGTATAACCGTTGTAACAAACAGTATTGACGGGCTGTTTTTCCTTTCTTCATATCAGACAAAGACCATTTCAAGCGGTGGGGTTATAAGCAGCGAAAACAGAAGCGTTCTTGTTGGTCATGCAGCAGAGGAAACATTTGCTTCCATGCACGCCGATATCGCTTTTATTTCTGCACAGGGCGTGGATGAGGAGGGAAATATTTTTGACAGTTATCTCAACGAAATTCCCATAAGAAATATTATTCTGAAAAACTCCAAACACCGCGTATTTATGTGTGACGAAAGTAAGGTTTGCAGACTTTCCGCTTACCGTCAGTGCAGTTTTGACGATATTGACACCGCAGTAAGCGAGGCAAACCTCTTTGAAAAATATGGCGACAGATACAAAAATACGCAGTTCGTGCAGGCTTAGTTTATTAAAAAATTCTATTGCAATTAGGATTTTCATATGCTATAATGTGAAAAGTTGTTTTTTAAAGAAAGAAGTGAATTTAATTTGAACACACTATTATCAGTATCAATCGCGCTCCTTGCCGGACTTCTTATGACAAGAGCGTTTAAACCGTTAAAATTACCCGCAGTTACAGCATATCTTATTGCCGGCGTCCTTGTCGGACCTTACTGCCTGGGTGCTCTTGGC
>JAZOQS010000093.1:0-26395 GCA_045656205.1 Clostridia bacterium
CATTCCCTGCGGTTTGTTCACGACAAGCATTGAGCTGTCCTCATAAACTATGTCAAGGGGGATGTTTTCGGGCTGAGCCTCTGCCGGAGCGGCTTCGGGAATTTCAAGGGAAACCACGTCGCCGACATCAAGCTTGAAACTTACTTTCCGGGGAGAGGAATTCACAAGTACCTGCCCGTCTGAAACAAGTTTTGCAATATAAGAACGGGAAAGCTCACTCACTTCCGACAGGAACTTGTCAAGCCTTATGCCCGAATAGTTTTCGTCAACTGTAAAAATCATAGTACATCCTCCTTGGAAAAGAGGAGAAGAATTACAAAAAGTGCCGCCCCGCAGGTAACCCATATGTCCGCAACATTAAAAACGGGGAAGTCAATTAATCTGAAATCCAGAAAATCTATTACATAACCGAGACCAATGCGGTCGATGAGATTGCCTATGCCGCCTGAAATTATCATTGAAAAGGACAAAAGGAGCAGTTTATTTTTCGGTCTTTTTACCGCTACATAAATAATCAGAGCCGCAACTATCAGAGCAGGCAGTAAAATCAGAAAAATCCGCTGACCGGACAAAATGCTGAACGCCGCACCTGTGTTTCTGACGTATGTCAGGTGAAAAAACCCGTTTATAAGCGGAATTGTGTCCCCTACCGACATATTGCAGGTAACTATATATTTGGTTAAAATGTCAGCGGCAACAAATACCGCGCATAAAATCAGATATAAAATGTACATTTGTTATTTCCTGTCTTTCTGTAATTTTCCTGCGTCTGCAAAAGAAAAATACTGAGTTTCGGTGGTTATAATGTGGTCCACCAGCTTTACGCCGACAGCTCCGATAAGGCCGGCAAGATATTCGGTGATTTTTATATCATCGCCCGACGGGGTTGCAAAGCCGTTGGTATGATTATGCACCAGAGCAATCTGCTCACCACCACATTCAAGGGCAAAAGTGATTATATCACGTGCGTCTGCCATAACGGAAGAAAACTTTCCCGAAGCGAGCTTTTTGTGGGACATTATTTCGTTTTTGGAATTTAGTGCGACAGCATAAAGCTCTTCAACCGTTTTACCTTTTGTGAGCGCCATTGCATAAGCTCCTAAATCACCCGAACCGCGGATGGTTTTTGCATTCTCCTGCGAGGTGTAAGAGGGGAGCTGGGAAAGAGCGTGGAGAAAAAGAGCCGTAGTTTTGCCGACTCCCGGTTGTTTTGCAAGAACTGCAGGGTCTGCATTTAAAACTCCGCCAAGCGAACCGAATGTTTTTATAAGATTTTTAGCGGTCGATTTGGTATCTGCTCTCGGGATGGAGTGAAAAAGCAGAAATTCCATCACTTCGTAAGGCTCGTAACTGTCAAAAGAACCAAGTCGGCTGTATCTTTCGCGAACGCGCTCGCGGTGACCTTTGGTCTGGTTGTCCATCTTTAAATCTCCTGTGATTTAACTATATTTGTGTTTGATTCGGATATTACTGTTTCAACATCAAGGCCTGAAAGAGTTTTTTCAAAAAGTCTTGTTGTAAATATTTCGGTGTCGTAGTGACCGGCATAGATAACATTAAGTCCTTGCTCGTGAAATTCTCTTGCGCCTGAATATTTTATGTCGCCGGTAATGAACACATCCACATTCTTGTCGGCAGATATGAGACTGCCGCCACTGCCGCTGCAGGTGAATGCAGTCCGGATAATTGCATCGTTTCTACCTATATAATATATATGCTCTAAATTCAGCTTTTTGCCAATGTGAGATGTGAGTTCTTTTAACGTCATTGGACTTTCAAGTTCGGATATTCTTCCGAGACCATATTCCTTGCCCGGTTCAATATCCGTGTGCTGCATATTTTTAAACCCGTAAAGTTCTACGAGAAAATCGTTTATTCCTCCCGGGGCGCAGTCCAGATTGGTGTGCGCCGCATACAGGGCAATGCTGTTTTCTATAAGGAAGAGAAGCGCACGACCCATTGGGGTGTCAGAAGTTATTTTGTTTATTGGCGAAAACATAATGGGGTGGTGAGTTAAAATAAGCTCTGCACCGATTTCTTTCGCCTCTTGTGCAACATTTATATCAAAATCAAGTGCCAGAAGCACTTTTGAAACCTTTTTATCCCTGTTTCCGACAAGTAAACCCACATTATCCCAGTCGCAGGCATAGGAAAGGGGGTAAGATTTTTCAAGTTTTTCTGTTATATCAAGTAAATTTACCATAAAAACACCTCATAGATAGTATATCACACTTGATAAATTAAGTAAATAGCCCTTGTTTGTGCAATGTGCATAAAAAATATTAAAAAATGAGGCGAATTTTCTACATGAAAAATATTGTATTAAAAAGCGAATTAGTATATAATATTATTTGCTGTGACTAAAGGCGATCGTAGAAGCGGGAGGTTGCACCGGGACCGTGAAAGTGCGGTAAATCCGGAATTTCCGTGGAGATTTGTCCGATTTTAAACCGGGCGGCAGAGTCACTGTACACAAAAGCTAACACATGGGGTAGGGGATAATTCTGCCCTTATGCGTATTTTTGCAATGTGTGCCCGGAAAGTATATACTTTTCGGGTAATTTTGAAGGGCGACATGACACGCCCGGATTAGTGTGCAGAATTTTGTTGTCGCATACCGAAGGGTAACTTTAGCAGCGAAATAAATTCAGGAGGCGACATAGTATGGCAGCTACACCAAAAATGAGAATCAGACTTAAAGCGTATGAACACACTTTGATTGACCAGGCGGCAGCAAAGATTGTTGATACAGCTAAAAGAACAGGTTCTAAAGTATCAGGACCTATTCCCCTTCCCACAAAGAAGGAAGTAATCACTATCTTAAGAGCGGTTCACAAGTACAAAGACTCCAGAGAACAGTTTGAACTGAGAACTCATAAGAGACTGGTTGATATCATTGCTCCCACTCCCAAGACTGTTGAGGCTTTAAAAAGACTTGACCTTGCGGCTGGCGTAGAAATCGAAATCAAGTTAGTATAAGATAGTATATATAATAAGGAAGTCATTCGGTCATGAGCTTGACGTTCCGGTCATGTTGACTTATGGTCAACCAATAACCAAACGGAGGTGTAAAGGAAATGAAAAAGGCAATTTTAGGTAAAAAGCTTGGTATGACTCAGCTTTTTAACGAGGACGGCATTATGATTCCGGTTACCGTAATCGAAGCAGGTCCTTGCGTAGTAGTTCAGAAGAAAACAGTTGAAACTGACGGCTACGAAGCAATTCAGGTAGGCTTTGATGACAAAGCTGAAAGAAAAATGAACAAACCCATGAAGGGTCATTTCGACAAAGCGAAGGTAGCTTACAAGAAGAATTTAAAAGAATTCAGACTTGACGACATATCTTCCTTTAACGTAGGTGACGTAATTAAATCCGACATTTTCGCAGCAGGCGAAATGGTAGACGTTACCGGCACAAGCAAAGGTCACGGTTACGCAGGTACCGTTAAAAGATGGGGAACACACAGAGGTCCCATGTCTCACGGTTCCGGTTACCACAGAGGCGTAGGTTCTATGGGCGCATGTTCTGACCCGTCAAGAGTTTACAAAGGAAAGAAACTTCCCGGTCACTACGGCAACGTTAAAAAGACAATTCAGAATCTTTATGTTGCTAAAGTTGACGCTGAAAGAAACCTTATCCTTGTAAAAGGCGGCGTTCCCGGCCCCAAAGGCGGACTGCTTGTTGTTAAGGAAGCAATCAAATCGGGTAAATAATATAAGTTTTACCGAAAGGAGGAATTTTAAATGCCTAACATAGCTGTATTAAATATGGCAGGTGAAGAGGTTGGCAAAATTAAACTTGCTGATTCTATTTTCGCAGTTGAAGTTAACGACGCTGCACTTCACCAGGTAGTAGTTAATTATTTAGCAAATCAGAGACAGGGTACACAGAGTACAAAAACTCGTACCGAAGTTAGAGGCGGCGGAAGAAAGCCGTGGAGACAGAAAGGCACAGGCCGTGCAAGACAGGGTAGCATCCGTGCTCCTCAGTGGACAGGCGGCGGCGTGGCTCTCGGCCCCAAACCCCGTGATTACAGATACAGAATCAACAAGAAGGTTAGACTTCTTGCTATGAAATCCGCTCTTACCGCAAAGGTAGCAGCAAAAGAATTTATCGTTCTTGACGAGCTCAAGATGGAAGCAATCAAAACTGCTGAAATGGCAAAAGTTTTAAAAGCTGTAAATGCTGAAAAAGCTCTCATCGTAACAGCTGAAAAGAATGAGGTTGTTTACAAATCTGCAAGAAACATCAAAGATGTTAAAGCAACATTCGTAAATGAAATGAACGTATATGAAATCCTTAAACACGACGTAATGGTTGTAACTAAGGACGCAGTTAAAAAGATCGAGGAGGTGTATGCATAATGACAGCACATGACATTATTAAAAGACCGGTAGTAACCGAACAGAGCATGATGCAGATGCAGGAAAAGAAATACACCTTTGAAGTTGACAAACGTGCTAACAAAATTCAGATCAGAAAAGCTGTAGAAGAAATCTTCGGCGTAAGCGTTAAAAGCGTAAACACAGTTAACGTTATCGGCAAATTCAAAAGAATGGGCAGAAACGAAGGCAAAAGAGCTGACTGGAAAAAAGCTATCGTAACTCTTACAGAAAACAGCAAAACGATCGAATTCTTTGACGGCATGGCTTAAGAATAGGGAGGGAGAAAATTATGGCTATTAGAAAATTTAATCCTACCTCTCCGGCAAGAAGATTTATGACGGTTTCTACATTTGAGGAAATTACCACAAATGTACCTGAAAAATCACTTCTTGAACCTATTAAGAAGAACGCCGGCAGAAATAGCTACGGTAGAATCACAGTTCGTCACAGAGGCGGCGGTGAAAGAAGAAAATACAGAATCATCGATTTCAAGAGAAATAAAGACGGTATCCCCGCAACAGTACTTACAATTGAGTACGATCCGAACAGAAGCGCTAACATCGCTCTCGTTCAGTATGAAGACGGCGAAAAGAGATACATTCTCGCTCCGCTCGGTCTTAAAGTGGGTACAAAAATTGAATCAGGCGAAGGTATTGACATTAAAGTTGGTAACGCTCTGAAAATCAAAGATATTCCTCTTGGTACACTTATCCACAACATTGAACTTATCCCCGGTAAAGGCGGTCAGCTTGTAAGAAGTGCAGGTAACGCTGCTCAGCTTATGGCGAAAGAAGACAAATTCGCTCAGGTTAGACTTCCCTCCGGTGAAGTAAGAATGATCAGAATGGATTGTAAAGCAACCATCGGTCAGGTTGGTAACATCGATCATGAAAACGTATCCATCGGTAAAGCAGGTCGTAAACGCCACATGGGCATCAGACCTACTGTTCGAGGCGTAGTAATGAACCCGAATGACCATCCGCACGGTGGTGGTGAAGGTAAATCACCTATCGGTCGTCCCAGCCCTGTTACTCCTTGGGGTAAACCGGCACTTGGACTTAAGACCAGATCCAAGAAAAAACACAGCAATAAATATATTGTGAAGACAAGAAAAGATAAGTAATAAGGAGGAAGGATAATGAGCAGATCAGTTAAAAAAGGCCCTTTTGTCCATGAGAAACTCCTTAAAGCAGTTATCGCACTTAATGAGTCCGGTAGCAAATCAGTTTTAAAGACATGGTCAAGAGCATCTACCATCTTCCCTGAAATGGTAGGACATACAATAGCAGTACACGACGGCCGTAAACATGTTCCGGTATATATTACTGAAGACATGGTAGGACACAAGCTCGGTGAATTTGCACCGACCAGAACCTTTAAAGGCCATTCCGGTTCAAAAACAGGAGTAAAATAAGAAGGAAACTTTGTTTCTTACGAAAGGAGGCAGCGAGGAATGGAAGCACGCGCAACACTCAGATATGCACGTATTTCACCGCGCAAGGTAAAAATAGTTAATGACCTGATAAGAAACAAGCCGGTAGGTGTGGCAGTAGGTATTCTGAAAAACACTCCTAAGGCTGCTTCAGAGTTATTGCTAAAACTTTTAAATTCAGCAATCGCAAATGCAGAAAATAATCACGATATGAATGTAGACAGTCTGTACGTAGCACAGGTTTTTGCTAACCCCGGTCCGATTCTTAAAAGAATCATGCCCAGAGCACAGGGTAGAGCATTCAGAATCAACAAACGTACAAGTCACATCACTATCGTACTCAAAGAAAAAGAATAAGGAGGTGTAAGATTTGGGTCAGAAAGTACATCCGCACGGACTTAGAGTAGGTATCATCAAGGATTGGGATTCCAAATGGTTCGCAAACAAAGCTGACTTTGGTAACAACCTTGTTGAAGACAATAAAATAAGAACATACCTCAAGAAAAGACTTTTCCTTGCAGGTATCGCAAAACTTGAAATTGAGCGTAAAGTGAACAAAGTGTTCATCACAATTCACACAGCTAAACCCGGTATCGTAATCGGTAGAGGCGGTGCAGAAATTGAAAAGCTCAGAAAAGACATGATGGATATGATCGGCAAAGACGTTGCCATCAACATCGTAGAAGTAAAAAGCCCCGATCTTAACGCACAGCTCGTTGCAGAAAACATCGCAGCTCAGCTCGAAAAGAGAATTTCTTTCAGAAGAGCTATGAAATCTGTTATGGGCAGAGCTATGAAGCTTGGTGCAAAAGGTATTAAAACCTCCGTATCGGGTCGTCTCGGCGGTGCAGAAATTGCACGTAGCGAGCACTATCACGAAGGAACTATTCCCTTGCAGACTTTAAGAGCTGATATTGACTATGGTTTTGCAGAAGCAGACACAACATACGGCAAAATCGGTGTTAAAGTTTGGATTTACAAAGGCGAAGTTCTTCCTGAGAGCAAGAGAGTTTCGAAAGGAGGAAACAAATAATGTTAATGCCTAAAAGAGTTAAATATCGTAGAGTGCACAGAGGCCGTATGAAAGGTAAAGCACTTCGCGGTAATACAGTTGTATACGGTGATTTCGGTATCCAGGCTTTAGAGCCGGGCTGGATCACAAGCAACCAGATCGAAGCAGCCCGTATCGCAATGACAAGATACATTAAAAGAGGCGGTCAGGTTTGGATTAAAATTTTCCCGGATAAACCTGTAACAGAGAAACCTGCTGAAACTCGTATGGGTAGCGGTAAAGGTTCACCTGAGTACTGGGTAGCAGTTGTAAAACCCGGCAGAATTCTGTTCGAGGTAGCAGGCGTTAGTGAAGAAGTTGCAAGAGCGGCTATGACACGTGCCATTCACAAGCTTCCCATCAAATGTAAATTTGTTGTCCGCGAAAAAGAGGAAATGGAGGGTGACAACTAATGAAAATCGAAAAACTTCGTGATCTTACAGTTGAAGAGCTTGAACTTAAATTAAAAGATTTAAAAGAAGAACTTTTCAATTTAAGATTTCAGCATGCCACCAACCAGCTTGATAATCCCATGAAAATGGTTGAGGTTAAAAGAACAATTGCCAGAGTAAAAACCGTTATCCGCGAAGCGGAAATTAAAGAGTCTCTTTAATAACGGTAAGTAAGGGAAAGGAGGAAACTGTAAACTATGGAACGTAATTACAGAAAAACAAAAATAGGCATGGTTGTCAGCAATAAAATGGACAAAACAATCGTAGTTGCCATAGCTGACAATGTAAAGCACCCCTTATACGGCAAGATTGTTAAAAGAACCTACAAACTTAAGGCTCATGATGAAAATAATACTTGCGGAATTGGTGACAGAGTAAAAGTTATGGAAACAAGACCTCTTTCTAAAGACAAAAGATGGAGACTTGTTGAAATCGTTGAAAAAGCACAATAATTTAATCGAATAGGAAGGAGTGGACCTACCGTGATTCAACAGCAAACACTTCTTAAGGTTGCTGACAATACAGGTGCTAAAGAGCTTATGTGCATCAGAGTACTCGGCGGAAGCGGAAGAAAATATGCAAACATCGGCGACGTAGTAATCGCATCTGTAAAGAAAAGCACACCTGGTGGAACAGCGAAAAAAGGCGACGTAGTTAAAGCCGTAATCGTTCGTTCAGTAAAAGGAGCACGTCGTGCTGACGGTTCATATATAAGATTTGATGAAAATGCTGCGGTTATAATCAGAGATGATAAAAACCCCAGAGGTACCCGTATATTCGGGCCAGTTGCCAGAGAGCTCAGAGATAAAGAGTACATGAAGATACTCTCTCTTGCTCCTGAAGTGCTGTAAGAAAGGAGAGCATAAAGATGAGTAAATTTCATTTAAAAGCCGGCGATACAGTTGAAGTAATTTCCGGTAAAGATAAAGGTAAAAAAGGTAAAGTGCTTTCCGCAGACCCGAAAACAGGTAAAGTAGTAGTAGAGAAAGTTAATGTGGCAATCCGCCACACTAAAGCTCGTCGTCAGGGTGAAACCGGCGGAAGACTTGAAAAAGAAACTCCTATTTACGGTTCTAAAGTAATGCGTGTTTGCCCTAAATGTGGCAAAGCAACACGTATCGGCAGAAAAGTTCTGGAAAATGGACAGATCTCAAGATACTGCAAGAACTGCCAGGAGATTATTGACTAAAAAACCGTTGAAAGGAGGACCAGAGCATGGCCAGACTTAAGGATAAATATGTAAGTGAAATCGCACCTGCTCTCATGGAAAAATTTGGCTATAAGAGCACAATGCAGATTCCTAAGCTTGACAAAGTTGTTATTAATATAGGCATGGGAGAAGCAAAAGAAAATCCGAAAGCGATTGACGCAGCGGCAGCTGACCTTGCAGCTATCACAGGTCAGAAACCTATTGTTACAAAAGCAAGAAATTCAGTTGCTAACTTCAAACTCAGAGAAGGTATGAACATCGGTCTTAAAGTTACTTTAAGAGCTGACAAAATGTACGAATTCATTGACAGACTGTTCAATGTAGCACTTCCCCGAGTTAGAGACTTCCGCGGCATCAACGCCAATTCCTTTGACGGCAGAGGCAACTATGCGTTAGGAATTAAGGAACAGCTTATATTCCCTGAAATCGAATACGATAAAATTGATAAAATCAGAGGTATGGATATCATAATGGTAACTACCGCTAAAACCGACGAGGAAGCTCGCGAGCTCTTAAGCTTAATGGGCGCTCCGTTCGCGGCAAACTGAGAGGGGGATAAGAGAAATGGCTAAAAAAGCTATGGTGTTAAAACAGCAGAAAACACCGAAATTCAGCACCAGATATTATAACAGATGCAAAATATGTGGAAGACCTCACGCTTATCTCAGAAAGTTCGGTATTTGCCGTATCTGCTTCAGAGAATTGGCTTATAAAGGTCAGATCCCCGGTGTTAAAAAAGCAAGCTGGTAAAAAGCTTTACCATACGGAAGGAGGTAAATTAAATGCATATAACTGACCCTATCGCAGATATGCTCACCAGAATCAGAAACGCTGCTTCTGTAAAGCATGAAAGTGTAGATGTTCCCGCTTCAAAAGAAAAGAAAGCAATCGCTGAAATTCTTTATGCGGAAGGTTATATAAAAAGTTATCAGTTAATCGAAGATAACAAACAGGGTATCATCAGAATTACCCTCAAATACGGTGCAGGTAAAACAAAAACTATCTCCGGTATTAAAAGAGTTAGTAAACCTGGACTTAGAGTTTATGCCGGAAAAGACGAGCTTCCGAAGGTTATCAGAGGCCTCGGTATCGCAATCATTTCCACATCTAAAGGCATAATGACCGACAAAGCGGCAAGAAATGCCGGTGTTGGTGGCGAAGTATTAGCATACGTTTGGTAAAAACAAGATATACGAAATTTGGGGGAAACGTGGAGCTGATGGCTCACACTCAATCACCCCGCGGAGGTGAAAAAATTGTCACGTATAGGTAGAATGCCGATTACAGTTCCGGCTGGAGTTGAAGTAAAAATCGGTGAAAACAACGTAGTAACTGTAAAAGGACCGAAAGGTACTCTTACAAAAGAACTTCATCCCGAAATGAAAATTACATTAGCGGATGGCGTTTTAACAGTAACAAGACCTTCTGAAGACAAGATGCACAAATCACTTCACGGTCTTACAAGAACCTTACTGAACAATATGGTTGAAGGCGTAACAAACGGCTTTTCAAAAGAGCTTGATGTTAACGGCGTAGGTTACAGAGTTCAGAAAAATGGTAAAGTATTAGTTTTAAACCTTGGTTATTCTCATCCTATTGAGATGCCTGAGGAAGACGGAATTACAATTGATGTTCCCAACCCTAACAAAATCATTGTTAGCGGTATAGACAAACAGCAGGTCGGCCAGTTTGCGGCTGTCATCAGAGAAAAGAGACCGCCTGAACCCTATAAAGGTAAAGGTATCAAGTATGTTGATGAACACATCAGACGCAAAGAAGGTAAAGCCGGCAAAGCTAAGAAATAATGAAAGGAGAGCGGCATAATGATTAATAAACCGGTAAGTAACGTTGCAAGACTCAGACGTCATAAACGTGTACGTAAAAACTTAAGCGGCACAGCAGCTTGTCCCAGACTCTGCGTGTTCCGCAGTGCTAAACACATCTATGCTCAGATCATAGACGATGTAGCTGGTAAAACACTCGTAGCAGCCTCCTCTCTTGAAGGTGGCTTTGAAGGTAACGGCGGTAACAAAGAGGCAGCAAGCAAAGTAGGTAAAATGGTAGCTGAAAAGGCAATAGCAGCTGGTATCACAAAAGTTGTTTTTGACCGTGGCGGATACATTTATCACGGACGTGTAGCAAGCCTTGCAGACGGTGCGCGTGAAGGCGGCCTTGAATTCTAATAAGGAGGAGGGGACACTATGCAGGAAATTTTAGACGTAAACAGCTTAGAGCTGCAGGAAAGAGTAGTTGATATCAGAAGAGTTGCTAAAACTGTTAAAGGTGGACGTACAATGCGTTTCAGCGCACTTGTTGTAGTTGGTGACGAAAACGGCCACGTTGGTTTCGGTAACGGTAAAGCTGCTGAAATTCCCGAAGCTGTAAGAAAAGCTATAGAAGATGCAAAGAAAAACTTGGTTACAGTTCCCATGGTAGGAACAACCATTCCTCATGAAACAATCGGTAAATCAGGCGCAGGTGAAGTTTTACTTAAACCCGCCGGCCCCGGTACCGGTATTATTGCGGGCGGTGCAGTACGTGCGGTTGTTGAACTCGCTGGACTTAAAGACATCAGAACAAAATGTCTCAGATCCAACAATCCCCGTAACGTAGTTCGCGCAGTTGTTGAGGGCCTTGCAGGATTAAACAGCGCCGGAGATGTTGCTGAAAGACGCGGCAAATCTGTGCAGGAACTTTTAGGTTAAGGAGGGGCTAAGTAATGGCAAAAGTTAAAGTTATGCAGGTAAAAAGCTCCATCGGATGCAAAAAGGACCAGATAGATACTTTAAAGGCGCTTGGTCTTAAAAAAATCAGAGATGTTGTTGAACATGAGAACACACCTCAGATCAGCGGCATGATTAAAAAGGTTATACACCTTGTAGAAGTAACTGAATTATAATTAAGGAGGTGTGATTATGCGTTTGCATGAACTTTCACCCGTTCCCGGCTCTACAAAAGAAGCAAAAAGAAAGGGCAGAGGACACGGTAGCGGAAATGGTAAAACAGCCGGCAAAGGTCACAAAGGTCAGAACGCTCGCTCAGGCGGCGGTGTAAGACCCGGTTTTGAAGGCGGCCAGATGCCCCTGTACAGAAGACTTCCTAAAAGAGGTTTCACAAATATTTTCGCTAAAACATACACTGAAGTTAAGGTGTCAGCACTGAACATTTTTGAAGATGGCGCTGAAGTAACAGCACAGGCACTCAAAGATGCAGGTGTTATCAAAAAGATAAATGACGGAATTACAGTACTTGGTAATGGTGAAATCACCAAAAAACTTACTGTAAAAGCAGCAAAATTCACACAGTCTGCGAAAGCTAAAATCGAAGCAGCTGGCGGAAAGGCTGAGGTGATCTAAGGTGATTAAAACACTGGTCAACGCGTGGAGATTACCCGAAATCAGAAAAAAGATTCTTTTCACTCTTTTTATGCTGGTAATTTTCCAATTAGGTACAGTAGTACCCGTACCCGGTCTTAAAAGAGATGCGCTCACAACTCTTCTTGGAGTTGGGACCGCTTCGGGCACAATTTTTGACCTCGTAAATATTATTTCTGGCGGCGCTATGCAGAACGCCTCAATATTTGCGATGAGTATTACACCTTATATTAACTCATCAATCATCATGCAGCTTCTTGCTGTAGCTATTCCTGCTCTTGAAAAGCTTTCAAAAGAAGGCGAAGAAGGCAGAAAAGTAATTGCTAAATGGACCCGTTACGTAACAGTAATCCTGGCGTTTGTTCAGGCAGCAGGTCTTTATGTTGGTATGGCAAATCAGGGTCTGATTGACAATGCCGGCTTTGTAGCATTTATAACAATCACACTGTCTTTCACAGCAGGTACAGCATTCCTTATGTGGATTGGCGAACAGATTACAGAAAAAGGTATCGGCAACGGTATCTCCATCATAATCTTCGCAGGTATCGTAACAAGAGCTCCGGCTCTTCTCGTTCAGCTCTGGCAGATGCTCAAAACACAGTGGTGGCTTGCACTTATCGTGATTATTCTCGGTCTTGCAGTTATCGCGTTTGTAGTAATGCTTAACGATGCTGAAAGAAGAATACCTGTTCAGTATGCAAAAAGAGTTGTTGGTAGAAAAATGTACGGTGGACAGAGCACTCACGTGCCTTTCAAAGTGTCGATGGCAGGCGTTATGCCCATCATCTTCGCAAGTTCACTTCTTTCTTTCCCCACAACAATTGCAGCTATGTTCTCTGCAGGCGAAACACCTGCATGGATTACCTGGTTCACAGGTTCATGGCTCTATGCAGTACTGTACTTTATACTGATAATATTCTTCACATTCTTCTACACATCAATGGTTTACAACCCTGTAGAAATGGCGAATAATATTAAAAACAACGGCGGTTTTGTACCGGGCATCAGACCGGGCAAACCCACATCAGATTTCCTTACAAAGGTAATGAACAAAGTTACCATCATCGGCGCAATCTGTATTGCACTTATCGCAGTACTTCCTATGCTGATGGCAAAAGGAAATATGGCAGTTTCCTTCGGCGGAACTTCAATCCTGATTCTCGTAGGTGTTGCTATTGAAACCTACCGTCAGCTTGAATCCCAGATGCTGATGAGAAGCTACAAAGGTTTTCTTGATTAATCATTAATAAGCGGGGGATATAAAATGAATTTCATTTTGCTTGGCCCGCCGGCTGCAGGCAAAGGTACACAAGCCGAAAACTTATCACGGAAATTTGACATTCCGTCAATTTCCACCGGCGAGATGATTCGAGCTGAAATTGCTAAAGACACAGAGCTTGGAAGAGAGGCTGCGCGTCTTATAAACGGTGGCAATCTTTTAAGTGATGAGATAATTATCAGCATGATTAAGTCGCGAATCAAAGAAGATGACTGTAAAAACGGTTTTATTCTCGACGGGTTTCCCCGAACGGTTGTACAGGCGGAAGCCGCAGATCAGATGGGAATTAAAATTGATAAAGTCATTTCAATAACCGCACCCGACAGCGAGCTTATCACTCGAATTTCCGGACGCAGACTTTGTGAAAACTGCAAAGCAGGGTATCACACTGTTTATAATCCGCCGGAAAAAGACGGGGTTTGTGATAAATGCGGCGGCAAACTCGTTTGCCGAGATGATGATACAGAAGAAACCGTAAAAGTAAGACTTTCTGTTTACCACGAAAAAACAGAACCGCTTATAAACTACTATGCAAAAAAGGGCCTTCTTGTTGAGGTTGAAAGTCAGGAAAAGATTGAAGATACCACAGCAATTATGTTTGGTCTTTTGGGAGTTTGAAAATGGTAACAATTAAGTCTGAAAACGAAATTGCACTGATGAAAAAAGCGGGAGAAATTCTGGCAGGTGCACTTGAGCTTATTGAAAAAAACATTAAGCCCGGTGTAACAACAAAAATGCTGGACAAACTCGCGAATGATTACATCATAAAGCATAATGCACTGCCGTCATTTAAAGGCTATTCCGGATATCCCGCAAGTATCTGCGCTTCAGTTAATGAAGAAGTGGTACACGGGATTCCCGGAAAAAGACGTTTAAGTGAAGGCGATATAATCGGAATAGATATTGGAGTATGTTATGCGGGATACCATGCGGATGCCGCAAGGACATACGGAGTTGGAAAAATTTCTGACGAGGCGCAGCGTCTTATAGACGTGACAAAAGAAAGCTTCTTTAAAGGCATAGAATTTGCCAGAGAGGGAGCACGCCTCGGAGATATTTCCAGCGCAATTCAGACATTTGTTGAGGAAAACGGCTATTCGGTTGTTAGGGAGCTTGTTGGACACGGCATCGGAAGCAGTCTCCACGAGCAACCTGATGTTCCCAACTATGGTACAGCAAACAAAGGATTAAGATTACAGGCAGGGATGACCTTGGCGATTGAGCCGATGGTGAACCTGGGAACTCACAGAATAAACATCCTTGATGACGACTGGACATGTGTGACGCTTGACGGAAAACTGTCAGCCCACTATGAAAATACAGTAATCATCGGTAAAGATGGTTGTGAGATAATAACACTACGTTGAGGTGATATTTTGGACTATGCGCAGGGTAGGGTAGTCCTGTCCTTAAAAGGTCATGACAAAGACAGGCTTTTCCTGACAGTAAAGCAGGAAGATGGATTTGTGTGGCTGACGGACGGAAAAAACCGAAAGAAGCATAACCCGAAAAAGAAAAACTTAAAACATATTGTTATAACAGAACACTTGATACCTGAGTTTGAATCCTTAAGTGATAAAAACATCAGGAAACAGTTAAACCGATTAAGGTAAGTAAATTACGGAGGTGATTTTCCTTGGCAAAAGAAGATGTAATAGAATTTGAAGGAACGGTTCTTGAGGCACTGCCGAACGCGATGTTTCAAGTAGAATTACCAAACGGGCATAAGGTGCTTGCTCATATTTCCGGAAAACTCAGAATGAATTTTATAAGAATTCTGCCGGGTGATAAGGTAACAATTGAGCTGTCACCGTATGATTTGACCCGCGGAAGAATAACATGGCGGGCAAAATAATGTCCGTTCGCAAAGAAGGAGGAACCGAAAATGAAGGTTAAACCATCAGTAAAGCCTATTTGTGAAAAATGCAAGATAATTAAAAGAAAAGGCAGAGTAATGGTTATCTGCGAAAACCCTAAACACAAACAGAAACAGGGTTAAGATTGATTGTATAGGTAATTTAAAGGGAGCGGCTGGCAAACCTGAAAAAGGATGTACCCTAAATTAAATACAACTATAGAAATGTAAAAACAGGAGGTGCAAAATCAAATGGCAAGAATAGCAGGCGTTGACTTACCAAGAGAAAAACGCGTAGAGATTGGTCTTACCTATGTATTTGGCATAGGCGAACCCTCTGCTAAAAAAATTCTTGAAAAAACAGGAATCAATCCCGATACAAGAGTTAAAGATTTAACAGATGATGAAGTAGCAAAACTCAGAGAGGTAATTGACGGTGAATACAAGGTTGAAGGTGACCTTCGCCGTGAGGTAGCTCTTAATATTAAAAGACTTATGGAAATTGGCTCATACCGTGGCGTAAGACATAGAAAAAGTCTTCCGGTAAGAGGTCAGAAAACCAAAACAAACGCAAGAACATGTAAAGGTCCCAGAAAGACTATTGCGAATAAAAAGAAATAAAGGAGGGAACGGATTAATATGGCTAAAACAGTAACAAAGAAAACGACTAGAAAACGTCGTGAGAAAAAACATATTGATAAAGGTGCGGCGCACATCCGTTCAACCTTTAACAATACTATTGTAACAATAACAGATACAGCCGGCAACGCGCTTTCATGGGCATCTTCCGGCGGACTTGGCTTCAGAGGTTCAAGAAAAAGCACTCCTTATGCAGCTCAGATGGCAGCAGAAACAGCTGCAAAAGCTGCAATGGAATACGGCCTAAAAACTGTTGAAGTTTACGTAAAAGGCCCCGGTTCCGGCAGAGAAGCTGCAATCAGAGCTCTGCAGACAGCAGGTCTTGAAGTTAGTATGATTAAAGATACAACTCCAATTCCTCACAACGGATGCAGACCGCCGAAAAGAAGAAGAGTTTAATTCTATATTGTTGTATGTTAGGAGGTAAAGTACATGGCTAGAAATATGCAGCCTATACTGAAAAGATGCAGAACTTTAGGTATAACACCTACTGTTATGGGTATAGACAAGACCAGCAACAGAAACCCCAAAGCGAACAGAAAAAAACAGAGCCAATACGGCCTGCAGCTTACTGAAAAACAGAAGGTTAAATTCATATACGGAGTTCTTGAAAAGCCTTTCAGAAAATATTATGATATGGCTACAAAAAGAAAAGGTATCACCGGTGAAATGCTTCTCCAGATTCTCGAATCAAGACTTGACAATGTAGTGTTCCGTCTTGGTCTTGCAAGCACAAGAAGAGAATCCAGACAGCTTGTTGCTCACGGTCATATTCTTATCAACGGCAAAAAGGTTGATATTCCTTCGTATCTCGTAAAACCCGGTGAGGTTATTACAGTTGCGGAGAAAATGAGAAATACCGACAGAATGAAGGATATCGTTGAAAGAAATTCTTCAAGAGTAGTTCCCAAATGGCTCGATGTTGATAAAAACACTCTTACAGGTACAGTTGTAAAACTTGCTGAAAGAGATGATATCGATTTCGACGTTGAAGAACACTTAATCGTCGAGTTATATTCAAGATAATAACTTAGCAACCCTTGCCCAAAGGCTCTTTTGGGCAAGTCTACCCTCGATAGTATAATTAAGTGAATGAAAAATAAACAGTGAGGAGGGTTTGTGCAGCATGATAGAATTGGCAAAACCAAGTATTGAATGTGTAGAGATAACACCGGACAAAAGATACGGTAAATTCGTTATTGAGCCGCTTGACAGAGGTTACGGAATAACACTCGGAAACTCACTCAGAAGAATTCTTCTTTCTTCGCTTGAAGGTTGTGCAGTTACATCCATAAAAATTGAAGGCGTACAGCACGAAATTTCAAAGATGGACGGCGTAACAGAAGATGTAACCGAGATAGTTCTTAACTTAAAGAAGCTCATTATAAAACTTCACTCAGATGGTCCCAAAACGCTCAGAATTGATGCGGCAGGTGACTGTGAAGTTAAAGCCGGCGACATTAAGATTGACAGTGATGTTGAGATTTTAAATCCCGACCTTCACATTGCAACACTTAATTCTGACGGCAGACTTTATATGGATATAGTTGTTGACAAGGGCAGAGGTTATGTAACAAATGACCAGAACAAAAAGCTCGGAAAAACAGCAGCAGCTATCGGAACCATATTTATGGATTCCAGCTATACTCCGGTAAATAAAGTTAACTACTTTGTAGGTACAACTCTTGATAATAAAGATAAACTTACACTTGAAGTATGGACAAACGGAGTAATTGGTCCTGATGAAGCAATTTCGACAAGTGCAAAACTTATGATTGAATATCTCAACTTCTTTGTTGAATTGTCTGACAACGCTAAAACTACTGAAATAGTTATAGAAAAAGACAATGACAAGAAAGAAAAAGTTCTTGAGATGACAATTGAAGAGCTTGACCTGTCAGTCAGAGCATATAACTGTCTCAAACGTGCAGGTATTAACACTGTTGAAGACCTTATCAGCAGAACCGAAGGAGATATGATTAAAGTCAGAAACCTTGGTCGTAAATCACTTGATGAGGTAATAGGCAAGCTTCACGCACTCAAATTATCTTTGCACAAAGAAGAAGATATTTAATTAAAACACATTAAACAACAGGGGATTGCCCCTTTACCAAAAATTTGTTCAGAAAGGGAGGCTTATTATTATGCCCGGAACAAGAAAATTAGGTCGCCAGACAGCACACAGAAAAATGCTTCTCCGCAACATGGTGACATCACTTTTCGAACATGGTAGAATTTCTACTACGGAAGCAAAAGCTAAAGAAATTCGCTGCATGGCGGATAAAATGATTACCCTGGGTAAAGCTAACACCCTGCACACAAAACGTCAGGCAATTGCTTATCTTACAAACAAAGATGTAGCTTTCAAACTTTTCAATGAAATAGCACCCAAATATGCTGACAGAGAAGGCGGCTACACAAGAGTAATCAAAGCAGCTCCCAGACGCGGTGACGCAGCACCGATGGCTATTATTGAGCTGGTGTAATGAAAAAATAGAAAAGTCTGTTGAAATTTTCAACAGACTTTTTTGTTTTATTAAAGTTTAGATTAATACTTTGTCAAGCTTTTCGACTATATCAACCAAAGCATGTCCGTGCAGAGGTGCTGTCAGATTTTTGCAATGCTCGAGAAGTAGTGGTGACCCGTCGGCAACCGCAAAACCAATATCTGCAGCAGCTACAAACTCAATATCATTCTCGTTGTCGCCGATAGCTATTACTTTATGTTTGTTTCCGAGAAGATCTTTCAGCCTTGAAAGAGCCGTTCCTTTGTTTACTCCGAAAGGTAAAAGTTCGTAAAGCCACGATGCGCTTTGAGAAAACTGATAATTCTTAAAGTAGGGCTGTGATTGAATGTGACCGCGAACGACAGGCATATATTCATCTGTCATAGCACAGACAATTTTAAGCCATGGTTTTGGAGCATCGTCATATGAATCTACCTTTGTAAATAAATCGGACAATTGCTGATATCGTTTCATATTTCCGGGAACATCTGTTACAAGATAAAGACCAACAGGCGTGTTTATCTCAATATTTGTTTTGGGACAGTTTGTTATAATGTCGTCAATTATATCGGAAGTATCCTCGCTAAGAGGAGATAACCAAAGATATTTTTTTTCGGCATAGTCATAAATTGCTGCCCCGTTGTAGCAAATAACAGGTGCGTTGGGAGTGAGCTGGTCAATTATCATCTGTGCAACCGGCATCTGCCTGCCTGTTGCGTATGTAAAAGTACCACCGTTTTCCATAAAGTATTTTGCAGCAGCCTTATTTTCTTCGCTTATGGTAAAAGAATAATCAACCAACGTGCCGTCAATGTCAGAAATTAAGAGAATATTCTCGAATTTTTTCATAATATCACAAGTGACCTCATTTTTTTGCAATTAAAAAAACTTTCCGCGAATTAAGATGCAGAAAGTTTTAATAATTAAGCGTTTTTGTTAAGTGCTTTTGTAAGAGCAGATTTTTTTCTAGCAGCTGTGTTTTTGTGGAGAACACCTTTGCTTGCAGCCTGGTCGATTTTTTTAACTGCTGCTGTGTAGTTTTCTTCTGTCTTATCAGCGTCAAATTTCTTAATGCTTGTTTTAAGAGCAGATTTAATCATCTGATTCTGAAGAGTTTTGGATTCTGCAACTTTTACTCTTTTTTTAGCTGATTTAATGTTTGGCATGTTTCTCACCTCACAAATATAGTCTCAATATGTACTAGTATTATATCACAAAGTTTTTACAAATGCAAGTGTTTTTTTTATTTTTTTAAAAAGTATTTACAATAATTTTCAAATGTGGTAAAATACAGTGGTAGGTCTCGTTGGTCTAATGGATAAGATAGCAGATTCCGGTTCTGCTGATGTGGGTTCGATTCCTACACGGGACGCCAAAAGGAACGCATTTAAAAAATGTGTTCCTTTTTCTTATAGAAAAATGTAAACAATGTACAAATTTTACATATGCGAAAGAGTTTTGTCAAGTGAGCGATAGTTTATAGCTTCGGCAATGTGGGTAAAGTTTATATTTTCTTCGCCGGCAAGGTCTGCGATTGTGCGGGCAACCTTTATAATTCTTGTGTAGGCTCTCGCAGAAAGCCCCAGTTTATTATACGCCGCCTCAAGAACTCTTTGTTCCGTTTCGCCAAGAGGACAAAAACGCTTGATTTGTTCGGATGTCATATCGGCGTTGCAGTAAATACCTTCGTTTTTGAACCTTTCGAGCTGACGCTTTCTGGCGGCATTTACTCTTTCGCGGATTTGTGCCGAAGATTCGGCGGGACGGCTGTCTGCAAGATTTTCATATTTTACAGGTTCAACGCTTAGCTGAATATCTATTCTGTCCAGAAGCGGACCGCTTATTTTTCCAAGATATCTCTGAATCTGCCCCACCGAGCAGGTACACTGACCTGACGGATCGCCGAAAAATCCGCAGGGACAAGGGTTCATAGCGGCTATGAGAATAAAATTGCTGGGGTATGTAACGGTTGCATTTACCCTTGAAACGGTAACCTCGGAATCTTCCAGCGGCTGACGGAGAATTTCAAGAGCATTTCTTGAAAATTCGGGAAACTCATCCAAAAATAAAACTCCGTTGTGAGCGAGACTCACCTCGCCGGGTTTTGGAATTCGTCCTCCGCCCGTAAGTGCCGTTGAGGAAAGTGTGTGGTGCGGTGCTCTAAAAGGTCTTTCTGTCATAAAAGGCTTGTCCTTGGGGAGAACGCCTGCTATGGAATGAATTTTGGTTACTTCAAGAGCTTCCTCAAAAGTCATTGAGGGGAGAATGGAGGGCATACTGCGGGCGAGCATTGTTTTGCCCGAGCCCGGAGGGCCCGACATAATGCAGTTGTGACCGCCGGCTGCGGCTATCTCGAGTCCGCGTTTTACAGATTCCTGCCCCTTTACATCTGCAAAGTCCATGGGATATCGGATGTTTTCGGAGAAATAATCTTCCTGCTGAACCTCAAAAGGAGTAAGCTCCTTTGTGTTTGTCAGATGAAGGAATATATCCTGAAGTGTTTCTGCACCGAAAACAGAGACGTCCTTTACAACCGCGGCTTCTTTTGCATTTATATGCGGAAGAATTATTTTTGTAAATCCAAGTTCGCGTGCGGCAATTACCATAGGCAGAACGCCGGGCAGACCGCGCAGACTGCCGTCAAGCGAAAGTTCGCCCAAAAACATATATTTGTCGGCTTGTTCTTGTGAAATCATACCGGAGCAGACTAAAACGGAAAGTGCGATGGGCAGGTCAAAGCCCGACCCCTCTTTTCTGATGTTTCCCGGAGCGAGGTTGACGGTAACCTTTCCGAGCGGAAAATCAAAGCCCGCACTGCTTATTGCAGAAAGCACTCTTTCACGCGCCTCTTTTACGGAAGCATCAGGTAGTCCGACAATTTCAAAAGAGCTTAAGCCGGAATTTACCGAACATTCAACTTCGACGGTAAATCCGTCTATTCCTGTAATACCACTGCTGAAAATTTTAGAAACCATTTCTGACCCTTTCTGTATACATACAAGTAAAGCACCCTCTGGCGCAGAAAAGTTCCGCGCGGCAGGTGCTTTAAAAACTAAGATTAAGAAGGAGTAGGAGCATAAACGGCAATATCAATGTTGTGAGTGAGAACATCGATATAGCTGAACGCTGTGCGACAGGATTCTCCGTCTGCCTTCTGGTCAAAACGGACAACGAAAAGGTTAGGATATGTATTCTCAATTACGCCTTTTCTTGTAATGAATTTCTGTCTGCCTTCCTTTGTAGTGATTCTTACGCGATTGCCAATTTTTGATTCGATGCCTTTTCGGATAAATTCAACTTTGCTGCCCAAGACTATCACCCTCTCGGTTTTATTTACTTAATAATGCTATTATAACACAATATATAGTAATTGTCAATAACTTAACACAACAATATCTAGTATTTTCTATCAATTTTTAATAAGCCGGTGGAGGGCGAGTCGGCAATTGCTAAAAAATACAAGCGGAGCGGTGTGTTAAATTTGTTGACTTTTGATAAGGACAATGTTATAATATAATTGCATTTTGTCACTAAAAATAAATCTATTGACAAATTTATATATTTCATTGCCGCTGCGGGCGGCAGAATGGAGGGACTCTTATGAAAAAAATGTTGGCACTTTTGATGACGCTTATGCTTTTCGCCACAATGTTTGCCGGCATAACTGCAAGTGCTTTTTCGGATGTGATGGGGGAGCACCGTCATTCAGAGGCAATTACATATCTCACTGAGAAAGAGGTTATAAACGGCTATGAAGATGGTTCGTTCAAACCGGAAAACACCATCACACGTGCAGAATTTGTAAAAATGATGCTCGAATTTCTGGGGTTCGGTAATGTATATGGTGATGCGATTGTAAACACAGGATTTACGGATGTTGATGCAAAAGCCATGACAATTACAAGTAAAAATGAAGAAGGCAAGGAAGAAACAAATACTTCATATAAAGGTCAGCACTGGGCTGCCGGATATATAAAACTTGCTGTTGATAAAAAGATAGTTAACGGGTATGGCGATGGAAGATTCGGTCCTGACGACCCGGTTAAGTATGAAGAAGCAATAAAAATGATTGTTTGCTGTCTCGGACGTGAAGAATACGCGCAGACAAGAGCGAAAAATATCGGCAAAGATGTTTGGCCGGACGGTTATTTAAGTATTGGTAACGACCTTATGGTGGCGAAAAATACTGAATATCTGCTTGGTGACAATGCATCAAGGTCAAATGTTGCTCAAATGCTTTACAACATAAAAGATGTTAAAGTTATTGTGGCACCCACTGTCAATGTAGGTGGAACCGGCGGCGGTGGAGGCGGTTCAACCGGTGGCGGTGGCGGCGGCGGAGGCGGTTCAGCCGGTGGCGGTATGCCGATGCTTCCTTCATATCCCGGACAAGGCGGAGTTCCCGGCGGGGATTCTGTTACCGGAAGTACAACCACAGTCAGCGGACTTTTGACGTACGGTCAGATTGTTGCAGTTACAAAAACAATTGGCGACACTGCAAGATCTTTGTCTATTGACAGCAATGTTCCAACCGTATCAAACAAATATATTATTGTCAAACTTGAAAATCCGATTGAAAACAATGAGTATATGAGTTTTTATACTGCCGGAACAGATTTCAGTCATTACCTCGGATACCGTGCTCAGATCAAATACAGTTATAATCCTGATGGCGGAATAAACGGAAGATACGATATTGAAGCGGTTGTGCCGAGAGATACAATTGAAGTGTCTGTTATTTCCAAAAACTTCAAAGCGGAAAAAACAGCACAGAAAAATCTTACAGAAGAAAATATTCATATATGCTACACAAACGGCACGGAGGACTTCTATCAGTCCTTCTACACTCCCGACCTTGATACGCTTACGGTAATATACAACAATAAAGTGGTTGACGTTGCTGCACTCAGAGCTGAATACCGTGCAAACAATCCTTTGTTTGAAGGGGAAGACAGTGATATTGATATTATAACACTGGCAGACCTTATGCCGGTGGCGGGAAGCATAAAAATAATTGACGCACACGAAGATAACGATATTGACGTTGTGTGGGTAGAGTCTTATGAAACCTACGTTGTAGGAAGCAGAAGCTTTAATACTGTTCCCAAGAAAATTACGGATAAGTACAGAACAACAGATGGAACAACACCTCTTCAGCTTGTGCTTGACGACAGCGACCCGGCGGTTGATTTGTATATCAGAGAAGGTAACACAGAAAAAGAGGTTACTGACATAGCACAGAACAACATTCTGATGGTAGCAAAATCCAAATGTGGAAAAAATATTGATATATCCATTGAAAGATCAGCGTCGGCATCGGGCGTTTATAAAACCAAAAAGACAGATTCTTCCGGCAAATATGTAATGGAACTTATGAACGGCAGAACCTATCCGATAAACAAATATTTTACCGATTATGTTGATGCGACGCTTGAATACGAACTGGGAGACAGTCTAACACTTTATCTCAACACATCCGGAGAAATTATCTGGGCGACAATTGCTGAAGTGAGTTATCAGACAGGATATCTTATCAGAGCGTCATATAATGAGTCGACGGAAAAACTAAATCTTGATATTCTTACTTCGGGCGGAACCATTACAAGGTTTACAATGTCCGAAACAAGGACAAGATATTATACTCACGCCCACACATGTCTCAGTGAGGTAACTCCCGACAGTATAACAAATCCTAACGGATATCTTTATAAAAACTTAAGTGAGCGCCTGATTTTGGCGTCCCTAACAGAAAATGCAAATCTGATAAACTATGGTGAATCTGCTGGAACGGCAGATGACAAACCGGCTTACGTTCTTTATAATGCGAGCACGGCACAGCCTATAAGATATGCGGCATCGGGAAATACAATCTCGGATATGCTGACGGTTAAGCCCGATATGATAAACAGATTTACCGGAACAAGTCTTAAGTATGATCTGACAAACGGTTCACACAAATTCTATGCGGAAGACAATTCAAAAACATTTACTGCTCTGTCAAACGCAACAATCATTTTTGTGCCGAATGACAGACAAAATGGTGATATGTCGGCAAAAGCTTATAAGATAGGTACGATATCCTCGCTGTCTTCAAAAATTGTAAAACATATGCCGTATAACATAGAACCCTATCTTGTAGCAGATTCTACAGGAGAGGAAAAAAGAACCATATTTGTCGTTTATAATGAGAGTCTTGATATAAATCCGACATACCGTTCGGAAAACATCATTGTGTCCGAAGTTGGACCTACACTTACCGGAAATACGGTTTCTTACACACTGAAAGGATATGTTGCATCCAACTCCAGTGTAAAAACGTATACAACATATACGCAATCTGTTTTTGAACAGGCATATGTTCTGGATGAAAACTTTGAAAGAACCGGAGAGAGAAGAGCGGTTGAGGTTGGAGACATTGTTCGTATGGGAACAACACCTTTTGGTTATGCTGCCGGAGTGGAAATCATATTTGATGCAAGCGAAGCACAAAAAGCGACTGCAACTAAGTCGATTGCAGTGTCTAAACGCGGTGCGACTCTTGACACCGGTAACCCCGACTTTGAAGATGTGGTTCATTATTACGCAAGAATTGGTGAAATTACAACCATAGATCCGTCCGAAACTCCTGAATGGTGCAATATTTCTCTTGGGGATGAAACAAGCCAGATTTATATAGGACCTGGATTTAATAACAGACAGATTCTTATGTATGACCACACGGCAAGTGATGACCCCGGAACGGAAAAAGATGACAGACTCAAAACCGCTAAAATGGAAGATCTTTGGGGCGGAGAAATGCTTTACATCTGGCAGGGTGAAAATATGGCAATCAAACAGATTTATGCAGTAAGATACCCTGTTGCACAGCCGTAATATGTGCATAAGTTACAAAAAAACAATAAAAAACACCTTAAAATAAGGTGAAATGTGTATAATTTTTAAAAACCAGAAAAAATATCTTGCAATATTAATATTTGTTTGATATAATATTTGTATTGCGTTAACAATCTCAAGGAGGTGTCATATATTATGGCAAAATGTGAAGTATGCGGAAAAAGTGTTACTTTTGGAATTAAAGTGAGCCACTCGCACAGACGTTCCAACCGCACATGGAAACCCAATATCAGAAGCGTAAGAGCAGTAGTTAACGGTACACCTAAGAAAATGCATGTATGCACACGTTGCTTACGTTCAGGTAAAGTTGAAAGAGCGGTATAATTTATTCGCACAATAAATCAAGGCTTCCCACTAAGGGAAGCCTTTTTATTGTTCTAACTAAGGACTATGTATTATTCGCTGTATCGTTGCCACCAGTTCTGTTTATCGAAAGTGCTGATGCCCTCAAGGTGTTGATTTATGCCTTCTTCAATAATTTCATACCCCGGATGGGTGTAATCAATAATTGTAACCGAAGCATTGTCAAACCAGGGAACATTCTGCATTTCGCTTAAAGGAAGTCCGCGCCACGGACAAAGAAGCGCACGGATTACCGTTCCGTGACAAACTGTGCATACCGTTTCGCCCGGATGACGCGAAGCAATATCGTCCAAAGCGTTTTTTGTTCTTGCAAACATCTGCTCAACGCTTTCGCCGTCGGGCATAACAGTTTTTGCAATGTCATTTTCCCAGTTGTTATAACTTTCGGGAAACATATTGGGCAATTGGTCCCAGGGGATATTTTCCCATTTTCCACCATCTATTTCGCGAAGTCTGGGATCGGTTTTTATGACAAGATTTCTGCCCTCAGCAATGTGTGCAGCTGTTGACATTGTGCGATTTAAATCACTCGAATAGATGTGGTCTATTTTATATTTTTTCAAAAAGTCGGCTGTGCGAGCTGCCTGTAACTGTCCGTCCTCTGTCAGCGAAGAGTTGTATTGACCGTGGAAAATACGTAGGATATTACCATCGGCCTCGCCGTGACGGACTACAATCATTCTTGTTTTTTTCAATTTAATCACCTATAAAATATTATAGTATAGTTCCGGAAAAAATTCAATAAAAAATTAATTGCATTCAGGCAAAAAATGTAGTACAATATTAATACATAAAATCCCCGGCAGTTTTTATAATAAAAAGAGCAGACTGAATGGGACAATACTTAACGGTCTTAGCAAAGGAGATTAGGTTATGAGAGCATTGTTTTTAACGGTGTCAACAGGACACGGACATACGAGCAGTGCAAGAGCTATAGAAAAATATTTAAATGAC